>CALAKE010000606.1 GCA_937922775.1 uncultured bacterium
GATCTCGGCCATCAGTAAGACGGCAGAGGCCCCAGCGACGGCGGCCTCGTAGACCTGATAGAACTCGGTGATGAAGTCCTTCCTCAGCACGGGCAGTTCGACCGCGCGGGCAACCGTCTCGAGATGGGCGAGCGAGCCAGCGAAGAAATGTTCCTCGGTGAGTACCGAAACCGCCGCGGCGCCGTTGTCCTCATAGCCGCGCGCCAGGTCGACCGGCACGAAGTCCTCTCGAAGGGGCCCGTGCAAGGGACTTGCACCCTTGATCTCCGCGATTAACGAGAGACCGGATCCATCCAAAGCGCCGCGGAACCGCCCTGGCCCTCCACCTTCGGCCGCCACGACTTCGGCTTCAGAACGCACGCTGGCTTCAGGGGATCGCGTACGCCGTTCTATGGCACTTGCGCGTGCTGCCTCTACGAGATCACGAAGCGTCAACCCCATCATCATCCTCCTGTTCCGATTCCTCCGTCGGTGGCTCTTCGGGCTCCGTGCACCGCACAAGTCGCTCCAGCCGATCGAGAGCCGCGCCGCTGGTGATCGACTCCCGCGCGTAATCGAGACCGTCTTCGATCGAATCCGCCCGCCCGCCGGCGTAGACCGCAGCCGCGGCGTTCAACAACACGATGTCTGTCGCCGGGCCTGGACGCCCTTCCAGAACGGCCATCACCCGACGAGCGTTCTCACGCACCGAGCCGCCCGCGATCTCGCGTGGCTGAGCCAGACTGAAACCAAGATCCTCGGGATCGATCTCGTAAGTCTGTACTCTTGCTCCGTCCCACTCGGCGACGAGGCTGCCCCCGAGCGTCGATACCTCATCAATGCCCCCCGCACCGTGCACGACAAGGGCGCGCTCCGCGCCGAGCTCGCCGAGCACCTCGGCAAGCACCGGCACCAAGGCGGGATCGTAGACGCCCAGTACTTGACGCTTTGCTCCAGCCGGATTCGTCAACGGACCCAGCAAGTTAAAGAGGGTGCGCAGCGAGAGCTCCCGCCGAGGCCCCACCGCATGCTGCATGGCGGGATGCTGGAACGGGGCAAACATGAACATCATGCCAGCTTCCCGCAGACACTCGACGAGCCTCTCCTGATCGCTCATCAACGTCACGCCCAGGCCCTCGAGGACGTCGGCGCTGCCACAGCTGCTGGAAACAGCGCGATTGCCGTGTTTGGCAACCGGAACGCCGGCGCCAGCCGCCACAAATGCCGCGGCTGTCGAGATATTGAACGTGCCTGCCCCGTCGCCCCCGGTGCCACAAGTGTCGACGAGCCCCTCCACGCCAGTGTCGAGGCGTACCGCCGCCTGGCGCATGGCTTCGGCGCTCCCGACGATTTCATCGACGGTCTCGCCCTTCATGCGCATCCCCACGAGCAGGCCGGCAATCTGCACCGGACTGGCCTCGCCGCGCATGATGGTCTTCATCGCTGAGCGCGCCTCGGCACGCTCGAGATCACGCCCGGTCACAACCTGCTTGATAGCGCCCCTCAGCATGGTGAGCCTCCACAAATGGCGAGGAAGTTCGCAAGGAGCGCCGGCCCTTCGGACGTAGCGATTGATTCGGGGTGAAACTGGACTCCGTGCAGCGGCATTTCACGATGTCGCAGCCCCATGATGAGCCCGTCCTCGGTCCAGGCGGTGACCTCGAGGGCCAGGGGAAGATCTTCGCGAGCAACTACCAGGGAGTGATAGCGCGTCGCCTCGAGAGGATCGGGCAGCCCGGAGAAAAGCTGTTCTCCACCGTGACGAACCGGAGCCGTCTTGCCATGCACAACCTCGGGCGCTCTCACCACACTCCCCCCGAGGCTGGCTGCGATTGCTTGGTGCCCGAGACAAACGCCGAGGATGGGGATCTGAGCCGCAAGCTCGTCAATCAGCTCGCAACAGCATCCCGCCGCCTCGGGGCGACCGGGGCCCGGGGAAAGAACGATGCCATCAGGACTCATCGCGGATGCCTCGGCAACCGTGATCCGGTCGTTGCGCCGCACTTCGAGGTCTGCCCCGAGCTCACCGAGCGCCTGCACCAGGTTGTAGGTGAAGGAATCGTAGTTATCGATGACGAGAATCATGACGCGCCCTCCGCCCATTCGAGTGCCTGCAGTGCCGCCGCTGCTTTCTGCTCCGTTTCATCGAATTCCTTGTCCGGGTCGGAATCGGCAACAATGCCCGCTCCAGCCTGAACCGTGGCTCGCCCGTCCCGCATGGTGATCGTGCGAATAGCGATGCACGAATCAATGTTGCCCGCGAAATCGCAGTAGAGGATCGCACCAGCGTAAACGCCTCGCGCCGTGGGCTCGAGGTCTTCGATGACCTCCATGGCGCGGATCTTCGGGGCGCCGCTCACCGTGCCAGCGGGAAAGCTGGCAAAGAACGCGTCGATAGGGCTCAGCTCCTCACGCAATCGGCCACGGACGCTCGAAACCAAATGCATGACATGGGAGTAGCGTTCCACGTGCATGAACTCGGGCACCTCGACGCTGCCGAATCTGGCAACACGCCCCACGTCGTTACGGCCCAGGTCGACCAACATCAGGTGCTCGGCACGCTCCTTCTCATCTGCGAGCAGTTGGGCCTCGAGCGACCGATCTTCATCCTCATCTCGTCCTCGTGGGCGGGTGCCGGCTATCGGACGCGTCTCAACGACACCATCCTGGACCTTGACCAACATCTCGGGCGAAGACCCCACGATCTGAGTGCCATCCGTATCGAGCACGAACATGTAGGGCGAGGGATTGATGGCTCGCAACGCCCGGTAGACGCTGATCGGAGAGGCGTTTGTCTGGCAGCTCCAACACCGGGACAGGACAATCTGGAAGGCGTCCCCGGCTACGATGAGCTCTTTGGCAGCGTCGACCGCCGAGCGGAACGACTCCCTCTCCATGCTC
>CALAKE010000607.1 GCA_937922775.1 uncultured bacterium
CCCGCTGGAGGCTCCGTTTCTCGATGTCCAGGCGATGACTCGCGTTGGAACGACGACGGTCTACGTGGGGATCGAGGGACGTACCGACGACATCAGGACGACCCTCACCGCGCCGGAGAGCCCTGAACTGACAGAGGGAGACCTCGCATCGCTGCTGGTCACCGGTCGTACCTTGGAGAACGCCGGCGAGGGCGGCCAGCAGATTGCCGCAACGTGGATGATGTCGTCTCTCGCGGGCCTGGTGCACGAGGGCCTGGGCAATCTGTTCACCTTTGGGCCGCCGCCGGGGGCAGGTCCCTTGATTCTCTCGGAGGAGGCCGACCCGACTGCGCGACTCTCGTTCGGAATCCCCGTAACCGATCGTCTCTCTGTTACATACTCGATTGCTCTCGACAGCACAGAGAGGCGTCTCTGGATTCTCGATTACCGCCTCGCCAGGAACTTCTGGATCCGCGCCATACAGGAGAACTCGAACGACTACGGTTTGGGGATCTCTCAACGACTCAGTTTCGACATCTGGCGCCGTGCTTCGAGACCGCAGGCGGTCAGTCGGCAGCCCCAGTTCATCACGTCCCTTTCGGTCGAGGGGCTGCCGGACGCGACCGTCCCTAGCCTGAAGATTCAGGAGGGCGATCGATACGACTACTGGGATGTTCGTGATGAAGCCGCGAGGCTTCGTGAAGACCTCGTGGATGCCGGCTACCTCAGCTCGGTCATCGATATTGACACCGAGATCGAAGAGGGTGAAACACAGGACGCCGTTTTGGTAAGCGTCACGGTGGCGCCGGGCATGAGGTCGGCGTTTGTCTGGCGTGGTGACGATCCCGGCAGGTCGGTCCGCAACGATATCGAGGAGGCATGGGACGGGGGAATCCCCGAAGCGTTTCTCCTGACGGATCTGGCCCGCACCGTTAGAACTCGGTTGAAGGCACAGCGCTACTTCGTGGCGGAGGTGGAAGCGTTCGTCGAAGAAGCGGCAGACGTAGCGGATGACGGCGGCGGCACCTTGCGCCAGATCGTATTCGACGTCACAAAGGGTGAGCGAGGTCGGTCAGTTGAACTGTCCTTCGAAGGCAATGACACCCTGAGCGATGAGGAGCTCGCTGCCGCATTGCCCGGCAGAAAGACCCCGGAGTTCTTCGTGCTGCTGGAACGACCCTCTGCCCTCGAGCGCGGCATTCGCCTTCGCTATGCGGCGGAAGGCTTTCTCGACGCCGCGTCCGGCTCGCCGGAGACCGAATTCGATACCGACACCAGACGCTTCCATGTCGAAATCCCTATCGAGGAGGGGCGCCTGGTTCGCGTAACCTCCGTGGACTTCACTGAGGGCATGTCAGTTGCCTCGAGCCGACTCAGGGAGAGCTTTGGCGTCACAGCCGGATCCCGGATCGATTTTCCCGAAATCCAGGCGGGGCAGGCACGACTACGGGCGCTGTATCGCGACGAAGGATTCAGCGAGGTGCGGGTGCGAGCAGCACTGGATCGTACAGAGGACGGGGTGAGCGTCGTGCTACTCATCGATGAGGGCGCGCGAGCGCGGGTGGGAGAGATTCATGTCGTGGGGAGTTCGACCATGCATCCCTCGGTCGTGCTCAACCAGGTATCTTTCAAGTCGGGCGACCCGATTCGGACCACTGATTTTCAGCGGACGCAGAGGCGTCTTTACGACCTGGGTATCTTCCGCACGGCCGACGTCCGCCCGGACCCCGTCCATCAAGGTCGAGAGGTCCAAGACGTTCTGATTCAGGTCGTGGATCGCGCCGATGTCGATGTCAGCTACGGTCTTCGCTACAACTTCATTCAGAGCGAGCAGTCCATCAGCTTGGAGTCTGAGCCCCGTAGCACTGGCCTCGAAGCCACCGCCCGAGTCAGCTTCATCAACCCGTCCGCCCGCGGCACCACGCTGGGTCTTTCGCTCTTCTATCAGAAGAACCACGAGCTCTTCCGTGTCACGTATCGGATGCCGACGTTTTTCAGACAACGCATTGTTACCGAGCTCATCCTCGAAAAGGAAAAGGAGACGTTTTTCATCTCGGAGGACTATCCATCCCTGCTCACTGACGGGAGTGGTGTTACCTTTCAGCAGACGAAACGGCTCAACGATGACCGCAACGACAGGCTCTCGCTGCAGTGGAACTTCCGCTACGCGAAGTTCCGCGCCGATCGCTTTGACGACGAGGGCGAGCGTGAGCTCATCGACACCAAACGGCCTCGTTTCGGCATCTCGCTCATCGGGGACCAGCGCGACAGCTTTGCCAATCCGACGCGCGGGCGCTTCTGGAATGTGACCTTTCAGGGAGTTCCCGAGATCTGGGGCTCTGACGTCGGTTACGTTCGCTTGTACGGCCAGCTTTTCCTGTACTTCCCCCTGTTCAGATCAATCGTATGGGCTTCCGCGCTTCGCGCGGGCGTCGTGACCGGCTCCCATGAGCTTCTGCTGGTGGAGGACCGCTTCCAGGCGGGCGGCGCGAACTCGGTTCGCGGCTACAAGCAGAACACCTTGGGGCCGGCGGTCTTCATTCCGGTTCCAGATGGGGAACGAAGCCGCCTCTACCTCGGCGGGCAAGCGGTCACCGTTATCAATCAGGAGCTACGGTTCCCGATCTGGAAGAGCATTCACGGAGGGATCTACTGGGACGCCGGCAACGTTTGGGCGACGGCCGAAGAATTCAGCTTCGCCGATCTGAAGCACTCCGTCGGCGCTGGCATACGCTTCGTCCTGCCATTTGGCGCGATCAGGTTCGACTACGCCGAGCCTCTGAACCCGTGCTCAGCCGAAGACATCGCGCGGGTGCCGATCAGCCCCTGTGCCGCAGACACCGTCCGCTTCCACTTCAGCTTCGGCTACGCGTTCTAGCCTCTCGACCGCCTCTCCGTTCGACCGCTGCTTCGGCCGCGGGGGGCTCGCGCGGGCCGAGGCAACGAATGAGCCGGGTCATCTGCCTCACCACATCGACTAGAGAGATCCCTCGGTCTTGCTCGCGGCGGCGTTGTCTCCCTTGTCGAGTTGCTTCTTCACGATCCAGATCACGCCGAGAAATAGCAGGGAGCCCGCCAGCGCGGCAACGATATCCCGCAGGGTGATCCGGAACGCCTCGAGGCTCGTGGCGATCCCGAGCACATCGAAGATGAAGCCTCCGACTAGGGCGCCCACCATTCCGATGCCCAGGTTCGCCAGATGATTCGTACCTTCAGCCTTCGTACGCCTGAGAACCAACCCGATCACGTACGCGGCCAAGGCTCCCACCGCGAGCCAACTCACGAGCTGGGCCAAGTTGACGTCCATTGCGTTTTCTCCTTCCTGGCTTCAAACCGACGAGGTCATCTTAGTATGGAAAGGGCGCTTTCCCCCGGACCTTTCTGGAGGGTGCGACCCTGACTGCGTGAGATCCTACGCTGAGACCGCCGCCACGATCTTCTGGATCAACGCTGTGCTGAATGGGCGGCCGCGCTCGTCTCTCTGGTTACGGTTGTCGTTTCCCTGCCGGACGACCACGAGGTCCAAGCTGGGAACGACGTAGCTGTGGTTCATGTTGTGGCCGCGCGACATGAACATGTCGCTCGGGACACCCTCCACTTCATCCTGAATCCAGAACGTGTAGCCGTAGTTGTTCGGGGTTTCGCCGTTGTCGCGAACATATCGGCTGGTTGCCAGCTTCATCCATTCCGCGGGTACGAGTTGCTCACCCTCCCAACGTCCCTCGTTCAACCAGAGATATGCCACTCGGGCGAAGTCGCGCGCCGTGCAGCGGAACGTGCTTCCGACCACCGAGTTGTACCCGAAGGGGCTCTCGCTGCCGTCGGCGCCGTATGCGTCGCAGCCGGTGCTCCCACCGCGTCCCCAGCCGGGCTCCTCGGCGAAGTTCAGCTCCCTGCCGTCAGAATAGGGCATGTCGTGAAACTGGTTGTTGCGAATTCCGAGCGGCATGCCGATACGACCGAGGACGCGATCGTAGACGTATGGGCCGACCTCTTCGCCTGACATGTTCCGCATCGCGAGCGCCATCTGCTCCAATCCGTAGTTGCTGTAGTTGAAGTCTGAGCCCGGTTCGAACTTCAGCGTGTGGTGGGCCGCGATCCCATCGAAGTGCCACCACCCGAAGCAGTACTCGTACATCTGAAATGCCCCCGAATAGCCCGGAAAGAGGCGGCGGGTGCTCGGCGCCAGCCACGGCTCACGGCTCTCATGCCCAGAGGTCATCGAGAGGACGTGCTTGACCTTGATCCGCGTCTTTCTTTCACCGGTGAGGGGCTGATCCCATATCTGGGGTATGAGTGAGTCCTCGCGGGACGCGCCGACCAGGTAGGAATCCAGGTTGACTCGACCCCTGAATTCCTCCAGAAACACACCGACCGCCGTGCCGAACACCGACTTGGTTGACGACTTCATGTCGTTGCAGGTTCGTCCGGTCCATGGTTGGGGGCCGCCCTCGATCCCGGTCACGTAGCTCTCGCCGATGACGTGACCCTTGTAGACGATGAGAATCGCACCACCATGACTGGCAGTCACGGGGCTGGTGTCGTGGAAAGCGACCGCGTCGGCCAATCTGGAGGCGTCCACGCCCAAGTCCCGCGGATTCGCCACGCGCCAACCACCGTCCTCCTCAGGAGGAGGGAAGTAAGCGTCTCGTCGAGGGGACTCTTGCCGGCCGGGCGTATCTCCGATCTTCCCGACAAGGCCGAGTGCCTCGATAGGTACCGAGGTTAGGCCCAGCTGGGCTGCGCCTACCCCCGCCGCACTCACGCCGGCCGCTGTGAGTAACCGTCGTCTGGTCAGGCGGCGCCCTGTGCGGATGCGAGCAGCGGGCTTCGGCT
>CALAKE010000608.1 GCA_937922775.1 uncultured bacterium
GGCCTCGTGGCGCCACTCGTAGTTCGGTCCGGGCACACCATTGTCAGGCCAGTGGTGCTCGTAAGGGCCAATCGCCGCCCGGATGGGTGCCTGCACGTTCTCGAGTATGCGCGGGACGCTGTCACGGTAGCCGTCGAGCAGGCCGCCGATGAGATAAGCCGGGATCTTCAGCTTGTCGTACTGCCAGCGAAGTGAGTTCCGGCGCCAAAACTCTCCGTCCCGCTGCTGCTTCGCATAGGTCAGGAACCACGGGTACGATTCGAAGCGGTTCTTGAAATAGTCCTCGTCCAGCTGATAGGCCGGCGTTTGCGGCAGTATGTTCAAGTGATCCATCCACGGCACGAACTGGTCCAGGTGGAAGGCGCCATCAATGTAATGAACGTCGTCATGGAAGAGGTCGTCGGTGGCCTCGACGGCCAGAATCGCCCTTAGCGCCGGCGGCTCACGCATTGCGACCTGAATCGCGTTGAACCCGCCCCAGGACTTGCCCCACATGCCAACGCGGCCATTTGAGCCCGGTAACCGTGCGAGCTGGTCGATGATCTCCACCGCATCATCCAACTCTTGCTCGGAGTACTCACGCGGGGGCACGGCGCCCTCGGAGGAACCGGTCCCGCGGATGTCCACCGACGCCATGATGTAGCCGCGCAGCGCGAAATAACCGAAGTAACTAGGGTGCCGCTCCGGGAATTCGTCTTTGCGGTAGGGCAAAAGGTCGAGGAGCACCGGGAAGGTTTCGCCCGGGGTGCGGGGCGCAGGTCTCGAGAGGGTGACGGAGAGCCGCACGCCGTCTCTCATCAGAAGCCAGTCTCTTTCAACGCTGACTTCGTAAACGGGCGGAGTAACATCGAGCTGGACGGCTGCAAGCCCGGAGCCTTCCGCTCCCTCTTCCGGGGCGACAACCAGCCCTGCGGTCAGGAGTATCAGTACCAGACACCGGAACGTCGTCCGAAGGCGGGGCAACAACCGCTGAGGGTGTCTCACTGCTAGCCTCCCGGTCCGTATGAGAAACAGCATCCTAACCCGGATTCTTCAACGAGCCGCTGAGAAGTCCGGGCCAACCTCTGCGCGGCAAACGATGCGCCCGGGAAGGGGCAGAGTTCTGCCAATGAGCACTGGTTGGACCCAACACGATTTATCGTCATAATCCCGGTTCGACCCCATATTCGACCGGAGGCGTTTTGTGGCGGTAGGCCATCAGTCGTTATCGTCGAGCAGGCTCCGACACGTACTGACCATGGTCGTGCTGTGCGTATCCGGGGGGACGATATACAACGTCGTCTACGTCTTCGAGGTCTATTACATCCCCACCCAGCAGGCCCTGGACCTGACCAAGAGCCAGATGGGCATGCTGATGGGGGTGTTCGGTGCGGCTTCACTGGCATGCTACGGCCCCGGCGGCTGGCTGGCCGACCGTTTCTCCTCCCGCAAGCTGATCACCCTGGCGATGCTCATCACCGGCGGCACCGGCTTCTATTACGCGACCTTCCCCAGCTACTCGGTGGCGCTGGCCCTGCACGCCTTCTGGGGTGTGGCCATCGCATTGGTGTTCTGGAATGCCCTGATCCGCGCCACGCGGAACTGGGCACCAAGCGCCGGGCAGGGGCGTGCCTTCGGCTTCCTGGAGGCCGGGCGGGGGCTTCTGGGGACCCTTGGATCCACTGTCCTGCTCGGCGTGTTCACCTGGATGGGCAGCACCCGAATGGCACTGGCGACCGTAATTGCCAGCTGGTCGGCGGTCATCTTCGTGTGCGGCGTGGCGGCCTGGTTCGTGCTCGAAGACGATGCGCCTTCTGACCGGATAGAGCCCAATCACCATGCACACAAGGTTGGCTGGGCGGAGGTAGTCCAGGTCTTACGCATGCCGGCCGTATGGCTGATTGCGATCGTCATCAGTGCCACCAACAGCGGATTTTGGGCGACCTATTACTTCACGCCGTATGCGTCCGAGATCTTCCTGCTGAGCGTCGCCACCGCCGGCCTGATCAGCGTCGGCCGAAACTGGCTGAACCCGATTGCCCCGTTCGTGTCCGGCTTCGTTGCTGACCGGTTCGGCATATCCCGGACATCGACGGTGCTGCTTCTGTTGGTGACACTCAGTTTCGCCCTGTTCACGTTGACCCCGGCCAGCACCTCGCTGCTACCCCTGGTTCTGCTCAACGGCGCCGTGGCCGCGCTGGCCATCTATGCCTTGCGCGGCATCTACTTCGCGTTGCTCGATGAGCAGTGCATACCGGCCGCCGTCACCGGGACGGCCGCCGGAACCGCGTCATTGATCGGTTTCACGTCGGACATCTATATGCCGGCAGCGAGTGGCGCGATCCTCGACACGTATCCAGGCCTGCCCGGCTACAGGGTGCTGTTCGGCGCTACGGCCCTCATCGCGGCTCTGGGCGCCGTTGCGGCATGGCGGCTGGTCCGAAACCGGCAGAAACTGACACGCCAGTAGTTGTACCTCGAAAACGGTAAGACGTTTCGCTACGGTCTGTCGCCACGAGTCGGAGCTCGACGCTATCGGCGCTCAGCTCCGACCCATCCGAACGTTGTCAGTACGAAGCCGTGATCCGACGGATACATCGAGGTATGGCCGTTGATCTCGATGGTGTCGTTCTAACGGGCCATGTAAATTTCTGAGCTCAGGGGGCGAATCTTGTCGCCGACCCAGTAGATGAAGTCGATGCGTGCCTCGTCGGGCTTGTCGCGCATGTCCCAGGTGATTCCGCGGTGCGTGACCGGACTCGGGTTGATCAAGCGGTAAGTATCGACGAAGCCGCGCTCGGCGATGGTGGACGATGTCCACCACGGCACTGACAATCCTCCGTTGAGAGCGCGTGCCTCATCGGTCCAGTCGAGGTGAGACTCGACGTTGTGATCGCCGCCCATGATGACAGGCACTTCGCCGGCGTTGTCGACCCACGGTTGCATGCCGTCGAGGATTGCTGTCACCTGCTCGGGCCGCGTCCCGGAGCGCTCCCACTCGACCAGCTCCGCCGGGCTCTTTCCGAGCCTCTCCGGCTCGTCGGCCCAGGGCTCGTACCTGAACCACGTGTCGAATACGACGATCTTCTGTGTCGGGCTGAGCTCGATCTCGATCCCACCGCTGTTGAAATAGCGATAGAAGTCGATGCGCTCGCCAAGGGGAAAGCGACTGTGGACCGACAGGTTGATGTCGGGATCGTCGGGCGCCGTGCCCGGTTCCGCAATCAAGTGGTAGTTGAAACCGAGCGCTTCTGAGACCATCTGCCCAATGCCGTAGGTTTCGACCATCAGCACGATGTCGGCGCCGGAGTTGCGGATGATCTCGATGACGTGCGGCCGGCCGTCTTCGTCGAGCTGCCCGTCGTTGCCGCCGTGCCAGATGTTCCACGCCATGACAGTGAACTCTGACACCTCGGGGCCAGCAGTGAGGTCTGTATCAACGAGTGGATCTACGGCCCCCTCGGGGCGCGGCCCGCAGCCGGCACCGAACGTTGCGACGCAGACACACAGCGTCCAGAGGGCCACGCGCCTGACTGATGAGCGGGAGAACATCAACTCCTCCTGCGGCTGAGGTTGACGCCGGACCCATCGTCCCGAATGTGCCCCGGCGGCGCGCCTGGCCCCTGCGAGCCCCACCTACTGCCATCAACCTCCGCGCAAGCCCTCGACCTCCTCTACGGTCTGCACCTTGTATGGCCCCAGCCGCCGGGCGCCCTCCGGTGTGATGAGGAAATCTTCCTCGTTGCGCAGCCCGCCGAAGTCGC
>CALAKE010000609.1 GCA_937922775.1 uncultured bacterium
TCTCCACCCGCCATTCTGGCCGCTGTGGACCGCTGCTGCCGCCTGCGAGCTCCTCTACAAGCCGTTCCCGGCCGACCCGCCTTTGTTCCGTCGACGGGCTGATTGGTTTCGGCAGAACCGCGCGTTCAAGATCGACAAGGCCAAGCATGAGATTGGCTATGCGCCGCCAGTCGGGCTCGAGGAAGGCCTGGCGCGCACCGGCGAGTGGTACGCCCAGCAAGGCTACATTTAGCCTGCGATTCCCTCCTCAGCCGTTTCCTGATGCGGTCAGTTCGGCCGTGCGGCACTCAGGGGCTTTCAGGAGGCGACTCGCTGCGCTCGGCCTATCCGGCTGAAGCCTCCTGAAAGCCCCTGAGCGTCGCATGGCCTGGCGCTGTCGGAACAACAGAGCCGCTGCGACGATAGCCGCAGGTTCGGTGATCGAGGGCTTCACTCGTTCGAGGATCGTTGAAACTCGATCGTGGGTCGCACCAGCACGCCCAGGAAGCGAAGGTCGTCGTTTCTGCCTTCATCGAAGCGAGGCAGGAACCCGCTCTCCGATTCCACCGTGAAGCGATACAGGTAGGTTCCCTCGTAGGCGATTGAGCGACTCGGTTCAGCACGCCAGGTCGTTCTCTGCCGCGCCTGCAATACCTGGTCGAAGCTGTCGCCGGCCACGCGCGCTCGCACCCGATTCGGCTCCGGCCCGTTCTGGAAATCGAGGACGAGGGTCTCGATCGGCCGCATCGACCGCAGCACGATCTCGGCCTTCCGCTCGCCTTTTACCCAGAATCCCTGCGCCTCCGTCTCGCGGAGGTAGGTGTTGTTGTCGATGAAGTAGAGAAAGAACTCGGGATCCTCGGTCAGCGGGATGCGTCGCGCGTGCGGGTTGGTATTGAAGGGCAGGTTGTTGAGTAGCGTGAGCTCGGTGGGAAAAAGCTTGGAGGGGTAGGACTTCGTGTGCAGGGCAGGGGAGTGCGACGAGGCGAACGGGTTGAACAGGATCTGTGCCAGGAAGATTGCCGAGATCGTCCACGCGATGATCGCGCCGAAAGCCCGGGCACCCCAAGGAATGACAAAAAAGAGCACCGGATATAGACCGAGGAAATAGCGGTTGCCGACCGCACCCCCTCCTCCAATCCAGTTGTTGGAGATGACGAGCAGGAAGAAGAGCGCCTGCAGGACCGCCGCCAGGATCACAAGCGCATGTGGCCCGCGCAGAGTGCGATTCGGGGAGCGCAGGAACAGGAGTATCGCGAGGACCGCCGGGAACATGTAAAGAAGCAGCCCGGCATTGCGGCCGAAGAAGACGTACACGAAGTTCAAGAGCATCGTGCCGATGCTCGGAAACCACACGTCACCAGCCTCCGTGACCATCGGCGAGCCGATCGTGTCCCAGGAGCCGGCATGCGGCTCGAACGGGTAGGGGCCGTAGAACGTCCGCCGGTCGCCGCCCTGGAAGTTCCAGTCACCCGTTGCGGCCCAGGTGGCGCCGAACAGCACCGCGAGCGCCACCATGGTGACCAGCACGAGCACGGCGGCACGACGCCACTGCCCACGCCACGCGGTCCAGACGATCAGCGGCACCACGAAGATCAGATTGGGTGGCTTCGAGTAGGCGACGACTCCGTATAGCGCGGCAGCGGCGAGGTCGGTCCAGCCCGACGCCAGCCACTCGGTTGGCAGCCAGCCCGGCGTCACTTCTGGCGCTGCGTCCTCCTTCCAGCCGGCCGGCGGCAACTTGTAGAGCCACAAGAAGGTGGCACAGAAGACCAGGCTCAAGTTGAACCACTCCGGCGTGATCCAGAAGTAGTACAGAAGCGCTACCGAAGCCAACAGGTACGTGGCGGTGTAGAGGGCCGCCATGGCTGGTTCCATGGCTCGCCGCAAGTAGGCGTAGCCGGCGGCGAACAGCCCGGCGAGGAGTAGGGCGTGCAGCACGAAGAAGCCGTTGTCACCGAACAGACGCACGAGGGGCGCCGCTACCAGGGAGTAGATGAACGCCTTGGCGTAGTAGATGCGGCCGGTCTGCGGCTCCCTCTTCAGGAAGATGCCGGTCGGGCCGCCGGTGTACTCGAGCTCGAAGATGCGCTCGAGGTCGCGCTGCTCGTAGCGGATGTCGGCGTCGAACGCCAGGCTATAGGCCATGGCGTGGTAGGTGGCCTCGTCGCTGAAGTAGCCGGTTTTGTTCCGCCGCACGTCGAACGTCAGCGCGTGACCGAGAAACAGCAGTGCGACGAGTGCGAGCACCAGCGCTGGAGTCGACCCAGACCGCAATCTCCACCCACCTTGTTGCTGAAAGTGCCCAAGAAGGGACTCGAACCCCTATGAGCTTGCGCTCGCCAGGTCATAACTATGTTGGGTCCGTTCCCCGGTGATTCTAGCTGATTCTCCCTCGTGCGGACGGGGCCCGGAGACTAATTTTGTATCCGCCCGTCGCCTGACTGCCACGTGTCGAGCATACTATTGTCCTACTCATCGACAGGCACACGATTGCAGGGATGTCGGTAACCTGAGGGCGGACGGATGAGAGCCACCCGGACGGTGGTCGTACCCGTCGTTTTGACCATCTGCGCATGCGCCAGCGTGAGCACGCGCCCCGGTACACGAATTCCTGGGATCTCGAGCGATACACCCGTTATCGAGTACTCGCCGGTCTCACTGAAAGAACGCCAAGGAAAGCGGATCGAGCTCATCGAGGATCTGGTGATCACCGCGCGCGAGGGTGATCCCGACCTCCACTTCAGCCGCCCGATGGATCTGGTTGTGGACGATAAGGGGCGCATCTATCTTCACGACTCCGGCAACTGGCGAGTACAAGTTTTCGACGCGGACGGCACCTTCCTTCGCACGATCACCAGCCTGGCGGAACACAAGCCGTACCAGAATGGATGGATCAGCCTGTCCGGCGGCCGTCTCGTGACCAGCACGGGTAGGCGACTATGCGTCTGGAGCCTTGATGGCGAGCACCTATACGACCGCTCGCTCATGTTTCGGGCCTTCAGCCGCTACGTCGAAGGGACCACGGACGGCTACCTGATCGGCCCGTTCTCGATCGTTGACGAGGACGAACAGAGGTTCATGCGGATCGACAGGATCGCACTGGACGAAAGAGAGTCGACGACCTACGGCCTGGCAGCAGCGGGACGGCGGCGGCAAGTTTTTGGGGTGCCGACTGGCCAGGCTGCGTTTGTCGCCACGCCCACCGGCGAAGCCTATCTGACGGCTGGCGAGGAGTATGAAGTTCTTGCGATTGGGGCCTCCGGCGAGCAGCGCTGGGTGCTCCGCGTCCCCTGGCCCCGGGAGGCTCTGCAGCCGCTCGACTCAGGCCAGGCCCCAGAAGAGGTCGAGGGCGACGAGCTTACACCGGCTCTCTCCGTGCGCTGGACTGCGGGTCGCGCCGGAATTGGCCGCGGGTATCCGCTGCGCAGGGATGGCCAGGGGCGAATCTACGTCTTCCCTTACGTGCCGCGCACCTGGGACCGGGACGACAGGCCTGTGGATGTCTATTCCCCTGCCGGAGAGCGGCTCTTCGCAGGGATGATTCCCGAGCGCAGCTGGTTGCGATCCCAGGGAGATTTCATCTACGGCATCGATGTAGACGCGGCGACAGACCAGGCGCGCGTCGTGCGCTACCGCCTCCTCGCGCCATTCTGATCCACCGCTCGATCCCCCAGATCGCCGACCGCCCGGCTACCCCCGCAGCCCCGCCAGATCCGCGCCGGCGAGTCTCTGGTACAAGCGCAAACCGAACTCGGGCGCGATCGCGCCGATGTGGTCGAAGATGTCGGCCTGGATCCCTTCGTACGCGACCCAGTCGATGTCGTTGCTGAAGCAGTAGATCTCGATCGGCAGGCCTTCGGTGCCCGGTTGTAGCTGCCGCACAATCAGGGTCATGCGGTCGTGAATCTTCGGGTGATGCTTCAGGTAGTTGTAGATGTAGGCGCGGAAGGTGCCGACGTTGGTCAGCCGCCTCAAGTTCACGCCCGACCCGCCCGGGGCATCCAGCGCCTCGTTATACGCATTGAGCTCGGCCTCCTTGGCCTCGATGTAGCCTTTCAGCAGCGCGAAATCCTTGAAGCGTTGCACTTCCTCGTCCGTCAGAAAGCGGATCGAGTTGAAATCGACGTTGATCGAGCGCTTGATGCGCCGGCCGCCTGACTCCGACATGCCGCGCCAGTTCTTGAACGAGTCGGAGATCAGCCGGTGGGTGGGAATCTTCGTGACGGTCTTGTCCCAGTTCTGCACCGTCACCGTGTAGAGGGCCACGTCGATGACGTCGCCGTCGGCGCCGAACTGCGGCACTTCGAGCCAGTCGCCGACCCGGATCATGTCCTGGCCGGTGAGCTGGAGGCTGGCGACCAGCGACAGCAGCGTGTCCTTGAACACGATCAAGAGCACTGCGGTCATCGCGCCCAGGCCGCTCAGTAGGATCACCGGCGAACGGTCGATCAGCGCGGCGATCACGAGGATCGCGCCCAGGATATAGAGCGCGACCTGCGCGAGTTGCACGAATCCCTTGATCGGCCGGTGGCGCGCGATCGGCCGACTCTCGTAGACGTGGTTGGCCGCCGACAGTGCCGCGGTGAGCGTCAGGATGATCACCACGATCATGTAGGCGCCGGCGACGTTGCGCACAACGGCTTCGTTCGCTTCGGACAAGCCCGGCAGGAGACGGACGCCGGAATAGATGATGATCGCCGGGATGATCTGCGCCAGCCGGCTGAACACCTTGTGCTCGACGAGCGCGTCGTCCCAGTCGGACCGCGTGCGGGTTGCAGCAGCGCGGATCGCGACCAGCAGCAGACGCTTCGCGACCAGGTCGGCAAAGATCGCGACCAGCAGCAAAATCAGGCTGCCGGCGACCACGGGCAGCAGCGAGTGTATAGAGGAGAGTTGGTCGAGCATTGACGTGGATCCTGTTATCGGGTGACGGCGGTAGTGACCCAAGACCCGAAAATGGGGCCAGGTTGATTCGGGGAATCAGAGTGCTGTAGCTCTCCAAGGGTACTGCGAAGTTGACACTGCCGTGACGATGACCACGCTAGGGCGGCGGGGTAAAAGGGTGGGGCGAGTATCGAGATGTCGTCGTCCGGTATATGGCCGATACATGGCGCCCGGAAACGAGGCTCCGGGCAACGGAAAAGGGGTCCGACCGTTGCGGCCGGACCCCTTTGCTGGTACCGATTTACAACCAAGTGCCCAAGAAGGGACTCGAACCCCCACGAGGTTGCCCTCACTAGGTCCTGAACCTAGCGCGTCTGCCAATTCCGCCACTTGGGCAAAGGACCCTCAGAGTATAGCAAGACAAACGGCTTCTGTTGGCAACCTCGCTCATGTGTGGCCTTATTGGCCCTCGGAGTGGTATGGTTTGGGGGATGTTATTTCGCGAATTCGCGCGGAGTGTCGCCGTTCGACGCATAGCCGTCCGGCGCCGTGCCGCCACCTATGTGGCCGGATATCTCGTGCTTCCCTGATGTCGGCCGCTTCTCAAAGCCACCTTGAAGTGGCGAAAGGTGCGTGGGGTTGGATCTTCCGCCCCCCCTGGCATCCTCCGTTGCACTCAATCACAGATCGGTAGATGAATAACGATCAATCGCAGAACACCCCGGTAGTTGTTACTCCCCTGGAATCCGAACAAATCGTCCGCTATATGCGCGAGACTGCTGCCCGCCCCATGTCGGCGCGCGCCCTCGCCGCGGAGTTGAGCGTCCCTGATGAGCAGCGCGCGACGCTCGAGGATTCCCTTTCTTCCCTCTCTTTGCAGGGCACGCTGGTTCAAACCCGTGACGGCCGCTATGGCACGCCGGAGAAGATGAACCTCGTGGTCGGCAAGCTCTCTTCCCACAGTGATGGCTTCGGTTTTGTCGTGCCGTTGGTACCCACCGACAAACCCGACCTCTACATTCCCGGCCGCAATATGGGCACCGCCATGCACGGCGACCTCGTCGTCGCCCGCAAGGAGCGCGTACGCAGCAGCGGCAAGGTGGAGGGGAAGGTCATCCGCCTTCTCGAGCGCGGCCGCCGGCACGTTGTCGGCAAGTTCGAGCGCTCGCAGCACTTCGGCCATGTCGAGCCCCTCGATTCCCGCCTGGGCTTCAACCTGTATATCCCGGAGGCGGAATTCAACGGCGCCGAGCCCGGTAAGGTGGTCTACGCGGAGATCACGAAGTACCCCAAGGGCTCGCGCAATCCGGAGGGCCGTATCGTCGAGGTTCTCGGCGATGCCGGCGATCCCAACATCGATGTCGAGATCGTCATCCGCGAGCACGAGCTGCGCCACGAGTTTCCGCAGGCGGTGATCGAGGAGGCAGCGGAGATCCCCGCGGAGGTCGGCCCTGACGACCTCGCCGGGCGAACTGATTTTCGTGAGGTCCCCGTTATCACCATCGACGGTGAGAACGCCCAGGACTTCGATGACGCTGTACACGTTGAGAAGCTCCCCAATGGCAACTATCGCCTGGCCGTCCACATCGCCGATGTTGCCGCCTATGTCCCGGAAGGCTCGGCCATCGATCAAGAGGCTCGCCTGCGTGCAACCTCGGTCTACTTTCCCGACCGCGTTATTCCCATGCTGCCGGAGAGGCTTTCCAACGAGATCTGCTCCCTGCGGCCGGGCGTCGACCGTCTCGTCCAGTCGGTGATTTTGGAGATCAATCCGAAGGGCGCCACGGTCAACTATGAATTCGAAGATGCGGTGATCCGCTCCGCCCACCGCACGACCTACAAAGAGATCGCCGCACTCCTCGAGGGCGGAGATGCCGAGCTGGAAGAGCGATACGCAAACATCCTCGACCAGGTTCGTCAGATGAACGAGCTCTGCGCCGTTTTGAGACGGTACCGTGGCCGTCGCGGCAGCATCGATTTCGACCTGCCCGAGCCCGAGCTCGTGATCAACCTGCGGGGAGAGGTCGAAGACGTCGTACGTTCCGAGCGCAACATGGCGCACCGCATCATCGAGGAATTCATGATTCGCGCCAACGAAGTCGTGGCTTCTCATCTGACCTGGGAGGATGTGCCGGCGCTCTTCCGCGTGCATGAAGGCCCGGACCTGGAGAAGGTCGAGAAGGTCCGCGAGTTCATCTCGGGACTCGGCCTGCATCTCGGTGGCGGCAAGGACCCTGAACCGAAGGATTTCCAGCGTCTCGTCGGCATCCTGGAGGGGCAGCCGTGCGAGCGGGTGATCACCTATCTGAT
>CALAKE010000610.1 GCA_937922775.1 uncultured bacterium
CCCGCGGGTTCTCGCCTCTTACTCCATAGCGCACGCCGTCGTAGCGTGCCAGATTTGATGAGGCCTCGGCCGTGGCGATGATGTAGTAAGTGGCAATGGCGTAGTGTTCGTGGGGAAGATCGACCGTCTCCAGATGGGCGCCGTTCGCCTCCAGCTTCGTCAGGACATCTTCGACGGCATCTCGTACCCCGGCACTCAGCCCGGCATCGAGCCAGTCGGAGGGAACGCCGAGTCTCAACGAATCAGGATCCTGTTTCGCGAGGCCAGGATAGTCGGGAACCGCCTCACTGGCGCTCGTCGAGTCCAGCGGATCGTGCCCTGCGATGGCGCTCATGAGCAACGCGACGTCCTCTACTGTCCGCGCCATCGGTCCGACCTGATCGAGAGAGGATGCGAATGCGACCAGGCCGTACCGAGACACGCGCCCATAGGTTGGCTTCAGACCCACCAATCCGCAGAACGATGCCGGTTGGCGAATGGATCCGCCGGTGTCGGATCCGAGCGCTCCCAGCACTTGCCCGCTGGCGACTGCGGCGGCGGAGCCTCCGCTACTACCCCCCGCCACTCGACTCGAGTCACACGGATTCACGGTCTGCTGGAAGGCGGAGTTCTCGGTCGATGAGCCCATGGCAAACTCATCGAGGTTGGTTTTGCCGATACAGACTGCGCCGCTTTTCTCCAAACGAGTCACCGCGCTTGCCGTGTAGGGGGCGGAGAAGTTGGCGAGAATACGGGATCCGGCTGTGGTGCGTTGCCCGCGCAGGCAGAGATTGTCCTTGAGCGCGACGGGCACTCCAGCCAAGGGTGCCTGCCTTGCCTCCGCGCTGGCGTCCAGCTCACTGGCGCGCCTCAAAGCCCGCTCTGCGTGCAGCTCGAGAAAGGCCCCCACACTGGAGTCTCGAGAAGCGACAGCAGCCAAAGCCGCTTCCGTGAGCTCGGTTGCGGACAACTCGCCCTCTGCGACAGCACGAGCGGCACTGGCGCATGTGAGGGTGTCCAAGTCCACGCCCATCAGTCCGGCAACACCTTGGGCACGGCGAAGTAGCCGAGGACCGAGTCCGGGGAGTTGGCGAGCGACTCCTCGCGAGGGAGCGACGGTCGCGTGACGTCCTCACGGCTGACGTTGGTCAGGTTGATGACATGCTTGGTCGGTGGCACATCGCCGACGTCGACTTCGCGGAGATGGTCGACGTACTCGAGGATCGTGGCGAGTTGCTCAGCCATTCGGTCGCGTTCGTCGTCATCAAGGTACAGCTTGGCCAGATACGTGACGTAGTCGACCGCTTTCGAGTCAACGCTCATGCCGCGATTCTATACCTACGGATCAGCGGGACTACCGAACGACGGTGAGCGTACCGCCGAAGAACGAGGTTGAGGTGATGCTGCCGTCAGGGTCGTAGGCGCCCTGGTTGGCAATCGTCACCGCAGAGCCCCCGCCGGAGACCGCACTGAAGGTCAACACCAGCAGGTCGCCCGTGCCCGCTGAGCCGTCGACGGCACCGAATTTCGATTGCCCGATCACCAGAGTTCCATCCGGGTTCTCGACGACCTGCGTGCTCATTGATGTGCCCTCGCTTCCCATGAAATCGCGGACGGAGAAGGAGTCGAATGACACGATTGCAGTGTTGAACCTGATGTCGAGAGCGACGCCGTAGAGGTCGACAACGGCGTTTGCCTTCAGGGCCAGCGTGATCTGCTGGGGGTCAGAGCTGCGCGTTTCCAAGACGATGCTGTTGGGCGGGGCGGGATTCGCCGATGACACAAAGGTGATGCCCGGTTGCGGCGGTTGCGGCGGCGTTGGCGAGGATGAGCCACCACATGCCGCAAGAGGCACCAACAGCAACGACGCCGTCACAGCGACGAGGAACCTGCCGCGCGCCCTCATCCGCCCGAGCTCTCCAGGTCTTGGGCGAAGTGGTCAGCCAGGATCGCGAGATCGAATCCGTCGACGATCCCATCCTCGTTGATATCGGCGGCCGCGGAATATGCGTCGTCGCCTTCTACGCTGCCGAAGGCGATACCGAGAAGGACGAGGTCGGCCCCATCGACACGACCGGAGTCATCGATGTCGCCGCGGTTCGTTAATCCCAACACGGTTGGTTCGACGACGTCGTACCACGACCCAGCGAGAACCGCATACCCGTCTCCGTTGGGATGTACATGATCCGAGAATAGTGCTCCCTGGCCGTCGAGCGCCGTGTGGGTGTCGACAAGGGTGGCTCTCGTAGCCTCGGCCACTCCGGCGAGCAGCACATTGACCTCATCCGTGCGTCGATTCAGCTCGTTGTTCCACCCCTCGTTGCGCGGAATGATCATGCCTAGAAAGTTGACGATTCCAGGCTGCGCTCCCTTCGCCCGGTTGATCATTTGCTGCAGATTGAAGGCAATGGTCGCGGGGTCAACGAGGAAAGTAATGTCGTTCGTACCCTCCATGAGCAAGAGAGCATCGGGTCGCCGCGCACTGATAACGCCGGAGATTCGATTCACTCCCTCGCTTGTCAACTCTCCGCCGACACCGTCGTTCGATATCGTTACCGTCCCGAAGACGTCGTCCAGCATGCCTCTCAGGGGGCCGACATAGCCGGGTGTGTGCTGGACAACCAGCGGGTTGCGGCCGAGAACCACAAGGCCGAGCGTGATGCTGTCACCGAAGGCTGTGTAGTTGTGAGGCACCGTCCCCGTCCCGGCTTGTGGCGCCAAGACGGACGGCGCACTTGCCTGCAGCTGGGCCGGACCAGACAACGACTGGGTGATGCGCACGAATGCTCCGCGCGCGCCAGTCGTCGCTACGTCAATCTCCCCTTCGGCCGCGGCGAGCGTGCCGTCCGGGCGCCCCCAGGCGAGGGCGAGACGGCCGTCGGAGCTCGATCCGACCGCCGCGCGAATACCTGTAGCCGTGGCCAGGTTGGTCACATGCCCCCAGGCATCGTCCCGCCTGACCGTCGACCTGAGCACTCGCCGGTTTGCCAGGCTTGCTCCCCACAGCACTGCGGCTCCGCTCGAGCTGAACATCGCGACCGGGTGACTACCGGGCCGCGGGCTCAGTCGCCGGGCCGGCTGCCATGTGCCTCCCGAGCTTCGTAGACGAGCAACGGGGACGTATCCAGCCTTAGTGAAGGAGAGCCACGCGACCAGCAGGCGTCCAGCACGTGCGGCGATGGAGGGTGTGATATCGGGAAACTCGTTGTTCGTGATCTGGTGCGGGGATGACCAACCAGAGCTACCGCGGGTGGCGACCCAAATCTCCGCGTCCGCCCCGTCACTCGCCGCCCAGGCAACGATGGGTCGACCATCGCCATCCACCGCGATGCTGGGAGCCATAGGCGTGCCTGCCGCCCCGGGTAGTTGTTCCGCAGGCGTCCAGGACGTTCCAGTCCATCTGCTAGCGAAGATCGCGGCGTCGGCGCTGGATTCGTCCTCCGCGACCCAGGCGAGCCAGAGGCCCCTCTTCCCCGCGGCTGCGGTCGGGTGGTGATTCCAGGTTCGGGCTGATGGGCCCGCTAGTGCCGATTCCCATTGTCCTCCTCGCCAGGCTTGGGCCCAGATTCGGCTTCCTGATCGCCCGGATCGTGCAGCGACGATCCACACGTCACCCTCACCTGTTGCGGCAGCCGTGGGAAGTCCGTCGCGACCCTCACGAGCGGGGCCGAGCGCCGTTCCCGGGGCTTCCGCCGGCGCTGCCGCGTAGACACGTGCAGCACCGCCCGGAGATTTCGCCAGCCAGGCAACCGCCGGTACCTTGCCGAAGGCCAGGGCCAAGGCCGTCCCTGGAAGGGGGCGCTTCCCTCCTTGCGCAGCCGCGGCCCCTTCACTGGCAGCGGGGCCGGGTCTCGCGATGACCGGAGACGCCGAGCCGGCCACGGCCACAGCGGCGACACCGAGTACCAGGAGTCCGACGGCCAGCTTCCCTCTCGAGGTGGCGTGCGCGGCGCGGGTCATCGAACCAAGACCCTTGCCGGTCTCACATCGACGCTCTGAGACTGGGCTCGGCGGCCGAGCAGGGCAAACCGCTTCAGGATGAGGTCGGTTTCGCCCGGCGCGACGGCTTCAAACGTGATTCGCAGGAGCTCACCCCCACCCGTGACGGGCGTAACCTCGCGACCGAGGCGAGCCAGACCGACGACCAGCTCGCCGGGGCGGCTCGTGTCGTACAGCAACGTCGGCGCAGCACCCTTTGCCCAGGCGGATCCAACGCGAACGGACGAGACGCGCACGACGGAGGGGTCGAAGTGCAGCGTCAGCGGCAGCCTCAACAGGTTTTGGGCGCCCACGACGAGCAGGCGCACGCTGAACTCGTTTCCTGGGGCCACCTCGGAGGCCGCCGGAGAGAGCATCAATCGCGCTCGATTACGCCTCTCGGGGCGTTCTCTACCACGGTCCGGGTCATGCAATCCCGTAGCCTGTTCCTGCTGGGTTTGGGCCGCCTGCTGATCCCGAGCCGATGCCGAGGATGGGGCACCAGGAGACATGGCCGCCGAATGCCGCACGGCGGGCCAGCTGAGGACCATCGCAGAGACCATCCCGGCGATGACTACAGATCGCCCGTGGATCCAGAATGCTCTACTTGAGAAATTCATAGAAATAGGTCGGGACAAGACAATTAGCAAATTTCGACGCCCACCGACCCCCAGAGTTTTACCCGCTCGCCCACACAGAATGATGCTACCTAGGGGTTTCCGTTACGGCAAGTCTTTCCACGCAGCCTGGTAGACTGTAGCGACTTCCCGAATCCTGGCAACGAGGTGGTTCTCACATGCCTTCTGAGTGCAATATCGGGGAGGGATCTTGCGACAGCCACGATGACGAACAAGGGCGAGAGCGAAGTGACAAAGAGCGGCGACGTATCCGAGGCGCAACGCGCCAGCGATGATTTTCTAGTTCGCCGTCGCCTGCGCGATGGTGCCACCAAGGCGCGCTATCAGGAATTGGTCATTGGCCGGCCCGGCTTTCTCAGTCTCGTTCTCTACGAGACCGTCGTGACGCTGACCTCGTGGGTGCCAGGCGCCCTGGGGCTCGTTCTGAGGCGCTACCTCTACCCCCTTCTGCTGGGCGACGTGGGCAAGAAGCCCGTGTTCGGACGCAATGTCGTGCTTAGGCACCCGCACAAGATCGCTCTCGGTGATCGGGTGATCATCGACGACAACTGCCTGCTCGACGCCAAAGGGGCCAATAACCAGGGCATTCGTATCGGCAACGATGTGTTCCTGGGACGCAACTCGATTCTCTCGTGCAAGGACGGCGATATCCACTTGGAGGACGGCGTCAATATCGGTTTCAACAGCTATATCTTCTCGGGGAGCACCGTGAAGGTGGGGCGTGACAGCCTGTTCGCTGCCTACTGCTACGTGATCGGCGGTGGCCACGACTTCGAGGACCCAGAGGCCCCCGTGCAGGAGCAGGTGGCCGTCTCACATGGGGTGGAGATCGGCTCGAACGTCTGGTTGGGGGCTGGGGTCAAAGTGCTCGATGGCGTCACAGTCGGGGCCAATACAGTAGTGGGTGCCGGCGCCGTTGTGAGCGGGGACCTGCCGGATCGCTGTATCGCCGCCGGTCTTCCGGCGAAAGTCCTGCGGGAACGCTGACCGCCATGGCCTGTTAGGTACGGAAACGGATCATGCCACTTCCCGTTGCTCACTCTTTGGCCAGCGGCATCATCTACTCGAGCGCTGACGCCGACGGTAGCTTGTTCACGTGGAGGCGTCTGCTGTTGGCCATGATGATCGCCAACGCTCCCGACCTCGATTTTCTGCCTGGACTCCTGATCGGCGATCCCAATCGCTTCCATCATGGCCCCACCCATAGCCTGGCGGCGGTTCTGATTGTGGCGGGGATCGCTGCTTGCGGTGCAGCATTGGGCGCGCGCTGGCCACTGCGTGGCAAAATCGAGGCTCGTGCCGTGGCCGGGACCGCCATCATGGTCGGGGCCCTATGGTTTTCGCACATCCTCCTCGATCTATTTACCGAGGATCTCTTCGGCCCGTTCGGAGTGCCGCTCCTGTGGCCGTTCTCAGACCGCTACTTCTTGTTCTATCCCTGGTTTCCGAACGTCGCTCGGTACTCTGGCCCCAGCGGGCCACTAGCCTTCTTTCTGAGCCTGCTGAACTGGCACAACGCTTGGGCGGCAACAGCAGAGATTCTGACGCTGACACCGGTGCTGGCACTGTCGATCTGGTGGCGACGTCGGCGCCATTCCGGCACTCGGGAGACCACTGCCTCGTATGCCGCAACGTCTTCCCTTGACTTGTCATCGAGCGACAGCGATTGAACTGGTGAGAAACGAAGGAGAATCCCGATGATGGCCGAACAAACGGACTCCAAAGTACGCATTGGCCTGGCCCAGGTGGCCGCCAGCGACGACATCTCGAAGAACATCGAACGGGGATTGGATTGGGTCGACAAGGCAGCAGAAGCAGGATGTCGACTCTGCGTCTTCCCGGAGATGGCATTTCACCCGTTCTTTCCACAACATCGCGGGGAGCGACGCTTCTTTGCATGGGCAGAGCCCATCCCGGGCCCCATCACCGAGTTGTTTCAGGAGCGTGCAGCGAAGCACGGCATTGTTGTCATCCCGAATATCTTCGAGCTCGCCGGACCTGGCCGCCACTATGACGCTTCTCCGATCATCGATGCCGATGGAGGCTTGGTGGGTGTGAGCCGCATGACCCACATTGCTGAGGAGCCGGGATTCAATGAGCGCTACTACTACTGGCCCGGGGACAGCGAGTTCGATGTTCACGCAACCGCGGCTGGCCCGATTGGAATCGCCATTTGCTACGATCGGCACTTCCCCGAGCAAATGCGCGCCCTGACGATCGCCGGGGCAGACATCATCCTCAGCCCCTTTGCCGGCACCACCGCCGATCCTTTCGATGGATATGAGATCGAGATGCGGGGCTCGGCGTTCTCGAACGCCCTGTTCATTGCCTGCTGCAACAGGGTGGGGGAGGAGGCGAAGGTGGCCTTTGCGGGAAGATCCTTCGTGGTCGATCCCGCCGGGGACGTCATCGCTCGGGCTGGAGAGGAAGAAGAGCTCCTGGTCGTCGATATCGACAGGGAGCGCGTGGCGGAGATGCGCCAGAAGCGCCCTTTCCTGCGTGATCGTCGACCCGAGCTCTATGGAGTGCTGGCGAACCGCTAGCGCGCGGGCTACCCGGCGATCTTCTCCGTTGTCAGGAGATTCGCCGCCTGCGGAAAGAGCTCGACGGCCTGTTGCACCTGGTTGTCGTACTCGAGCAACACACTGCGGGCGCGCTCCTGGCCCCATACCGCGGCCGCGATATCAGCGCGAAGATACATGCGCATATCCTCCCAGGCCTTCTGGATAGCTTCATCATCGAGGGGAACCTCGATCTGGAGCTCCTCGAACTGGCCACTGATCTCAGGGCTGCGCACGAAAGCTACGAAGTCCTCCAGCACCTCGTCGGTGACTGTGAAGTCGGCGAGGTAGTCATCGAACATCACGGGCAATTCTGCCGCATGCTGTGCCGCATAATCGATGCCATAGCGGAAGTAGAGGCGGAAGGGGGCGCGGTAGAAGAATGCCGCCAGTCCCGATACGAGGGGGGGATCGAGGTCCACGTCAGGGTGAATGCCGCCGCCGCCGTAGACAACCCTTCCCGAGGCGGTGTGATAGATGGGGCGCTCCTCGTTCGCGACGGCCGATTCGTCCAGCACGCCTCCTTCGAGCGTGGCGTGTCCTTCGATGTCGACCGGTGGCTCACCTTGCTCCGCGATAGCCTCGGGGTTGTAGTACTCCTCCCGGTCCTTGCCCTCGTACTCGCGCTGGATCAATCGACCGCTGGGCGTGTAGTACCGCGCTACCGTCAGGAACAGGGCGCTGCCGTCGCGGAACTGGAACTGATTCTGAACGAGCGCCTTTCCAAAGGTCGTTTCCCCCACGATGAGGGCGCGATCCCAGTCCTGCAGGGCGCCGGCGACAATCTCCGAGGCACTCGCAGAGCCGCGATTGACCAGCACGATCATGGGAATGCGCGGCAGTGTGTCACGATCCGTCGACTCCGTCCCGCTGTTGGCACTTGGAGTTCGCCCACGCGTGCGGAGAATCGTCTTCCCGCCGTTGAGGAACTTGTCGGTGACTTGAAGCGCCTGAACCATCAGGCCCCCACCGTTGGCGCGCAAATCGAGAATCAAGCGCTCCATGCCTTGACTTTGGAGCTCGAGCAAGGACTCCTCGAGTTGAGAGGCTGCCTTCTGCGAGAACGTGCTGAGGCGAATGTATCCGACACCGGGCGCAACCATGGTGGCGACTGACAAGGCGGCTATCTCCACCCTATCCCGGACGATCGTGTACTCGAGCAACTCGTCCAGCCCTGGGCGTCTTACCGTCACATCGACTTGTGTCCCCCCGGCGCCGCGCAGACGCTCGTAGACCTCTTCGACGTTCGTGTCGGTGGCGTCGGCTCCGTTGATCTGGACAATCTGGTCCCCCGGGCGCAAGCCCAGGGCCTCCGAGGGGCCGTCCTCGAGCGGGTCAATCACCGTGATGACGCCGTCAAAGAGCTCGAACGACACCCCGATACCGGCATAATCGCCGCGGTACTGCTCCTGCATCAGGCGATACTCCTCCGCAGAAATGAAGCGGGAATGAGGGTCGAGATCGCCGAGCACTCCTTCGATGGCGTCATCGAAGAGTGCGTCCACATCCACATCATCAACGTAGTTGAGCTCGATGATCTTCATCATCCGCTCGAGGGTCTCCATGCGAGCATAGAAATCCCCCGTTGCCTTGGCCATCTGGGGACCGTAGGCAGCGGCCACCACGGTAAGCAGAAGAAGGGCGACGGCAAGGCCGATTTTCGTTACGTTTCGCATGGTCTCCAGTGACCTCGGGCGGGGGAGTCGCAGTGGGGAGGCTCTTCGGTTTTCTTGCTTCGCAGTCATAGCTTACGGACACTCACCGGAGGGCGCGGCACCACAGCATGGCGAACTCAATACATGCAATACGAGCGCTGATCCGGCGTAGTTTCAGTCTATACGATGGGCGTGCTCTCTGCGGAGCGTCCTGTGCATACCTGCCGCCACGGTGTGAGCGGGGCCATATGCGTGTGCCGGTGGCGCGTGCCGACGGTGCGGATTCGTCCGGTAAGTCTCTGAAGCGGCTGCGTTTGACCGTCAAGTCGACGGCAGCATAGACTGCCGAAGAGGTGTAGCTGACACTCGCCAGGGGCATCAAGGGTCTGCCAGACAGTGCCGCTCGGAGCCCCGGGCAGCCGCCGAGCGGAGCCATCTTGATGTCGGGAGACGGTAAATGACTGAGCCAACAGAAACCAAGCAGAATCCGGTCGAGAGCTTTGTCGACTACGTCCAAGACGCTCTTGAAATCGTTCAGTTCAAGACCGGACAGATCGACAAGACTGCCAAGGATGAGGGCGCTTTCGTGATGGGCATGGTGATCATCGCGCTGTCCGGAATAGCTCTCGCGATCGGCAGGTTCGATTTCCCCGGGCTCGTCTTCAACCCCGTGCTAGCCGTTGTCTTCGCCTTCATCTGGACGGGGTTGCTGCATCTTCTCGCGACCCTCGTGTTCAAGGGCGAAGGGGACTTCATCGAGTTCTTCCGCCCCATCAGCCATGCCTACGTCCTGCTGTGGGCTATGGTGATTCCGTTCTTCTGGTTCCCTCTCGGGATGATCGCGGGCCTCTGGGCCGCGGCGGTGTGTGTGTTGATCGTCGAGCGGATCTATGGTCTCGACCGAGCCAAGGCAATCGCCACCGTCGCCATTCCGATAGGCGCTTTTCTTCTGCTCCTTTTTGTTTTCGGGGGCATGATGCTCTTCTGGCTGATGATGCGGAGCCTCGGCTGGTAGACGGAATCGCCCGGCACGGATTCCTGCCCACCCTGCAGGATGAACCTATCGAGCCGCTCCGCGAGCTTGATGGGCGTTCGGCTGGCGGATGCGAGCTGACCTCTACTCGCTGAGCCCGAAGATCCGCGTAGTCAGGGCACGGATCTCGTCTGCCGTCATGCCCTCGCCGAGATAGCGGTCATCGATGCGCACCTCGTAGTGCAGATGCGCTCCGTTGCGACTTCCCTGGGTAGCGGCCTCGGTTCCCGAATTGCCCACGAAACCAATGATGTCACCCGCCGCCACCCTGTGACCCGCGACGATGCCGGCCGCAACGCCGGAAAGATGTGCGTAGCGGCTGATGACGCCGGCGCCATGGTTGATCCAGACCTGGCGCCCGCGTAGCTGATCGAGCACGTCAGGTGGCGTCGTACCGGCGCCCTGAGCGGTGGCGATCGCCGTCTGGTACTCCGCCGGGGTGAGCTCGGTGTAGTCGATATCAGCGCGCAAGATCACACCATCCTTTGCGGCGACGGCAGGCGCGCTATAGCCCGTAGGGACGCCGACGTGCCCAGGCATGAAGTCAAAGCCCTGGTGTACTCCGTTGCGATAGGCCCTTGGTGCTCCGGGTAGCAGAGTTTGCAGGTCCGGCAGCTTGGATCCGACGATCGGCATGCGGAATCCGGACAGTCGCCATTCGTCGTATCCCACCTCGATGTCTGCGGCCAACGCTTGAACATCTGCACCGACCAACGCCACGTCTCCCTGAGGTGGCCCGGCGAGCACGGCGGCGACGGACTCCTGCTGCAGGTAGGCTTCGACCTGGGCGGGCACCTCTCCCTCGTCGATGACGGAGTTGGCACCCCAGTCCCAAGCCGTGATCCGTCCCGCCGGGCTCAGGGTCCCATCTGCTCCAATGACCGCATCATAGGCGACAAGCTCGTGTTGTCCGTCTGCATCCCGGTCCCAGCGCCACAGGACCATGGAGTCGCCCAAGCTCCAACGCACGAGCTCGACCTCCCCGTCGGCGTCGATGTC
>CALAKE010000611.1 GCA_937922775.1 uncultured bacterium
GGCGAAGGGAACAAACGACTCGAGCCGATTCATCCAGGGGAGATCCTACTCGAGGAGTTCATGAAGCCGATGGCGATCAGCATCAACCGGCTGGCGCGTGATCTCGACGTGCCCCCAGGCCGGATCAGCAACATCGTGAACGGCAAGCGCGCCATCACCGCTGACACCGCTCTGCGGCTGGGCAAGTTCTTCGGGATCTCTGCCGAGCTCTGGGTAGGGCTGCAGACCGATTATGATCTGCGTCTCGCGAGGCGTCACACTTGGCCCGAAATCGAGAGTCGCGTGCGCCAATACGTGGCCCGGTAAAGTATTCAGCGGGTTGCGGGGTACAATGTGCGGCGACATTGAGAAGCGCAGCGGCGATCCGGATTCTGCCGGGCCCCTCGAGACGGATGAGGTACCGATGGCGCCAGACGACAACCTCGACCACAAGAAGCAGCAAATCGACCGGCGCAGCTTCCTTACCTACGGCGCCGCCGCCGGGGCCGGACTGGTGATGTCGGGTGTGGCGCCCGACGACGCTGCGGGGACTGCGAGGAGTGCGGCGGCCCCAGGATCTGTAGCAGCCAAGAGCCAAGCCGACCAGATCAACGTGGCTCTTCTGGGCGCCGGCGCCCAAGGTCAGATTCTCATGACCTCCTGCCTGAAGATCCCCGGCCTGCGCTTCAAGGCGGTCTGCGATATCTGGACCGATTTCAACCTGAAGCGGACGACGGGGCTGCTGCAGAGATACGGTCACGAGGCCACTGGCTATGTGGACTACCGCGAGATGCTCGCCCAGGAGCAAGACCTCGACGCGGTGATCATCGCCACCCCCGATTTCTGGCACGCCGAGCACACGATCTCCTGCTTGCGGGAAGGCCTCCATGTGTACTGCGAAAAGGAGATGTCCAACACGCTGGCCGACGCACGCCGCATGGTCATCGCCGCCCGGGAAACGGGGAAGCTCCTGCAGATCGGCCACCAGCGCCGCAGCAACCCCCGCTACATACACTCGAGGGAGCAGCTCCTCGAGGACGCACAGATCCTCGGGCGGATCACGACGATCAATGCCCAGTGGAACCGTTCGGTTCAGCCCGACCTGGGCTGGCCGGAGAAGTGGGCGATACCGCCAGCGGTATTGAACCGGTACGGTTACGATTCCATGCACCAGTTTCGCAACTGGCGCTGGTACCGCGGCCTCGGCGGCGGCCCGATCGTCGATCTCGGTTCCCACCAAATCGACATCTTCGGCTGGTTCCTTGATGCTACGCCGCAGTCGGTTGTCGCCAGTGGCGGGTTGGACTACTACGATCCCGCGACGCACGAGTGGTATGACACGGTCATGGCGATCTACGAGTTTCCGATGGAGCAGGGGCTCGTCAGGGCCTTCTACCAGACGCTCACGACAAACAGCAATCAGGGCTACTACGAAGCGTTCATGGGAGATCAGGGCACGCTCTTCATCACGGAGTCAGCGGGGAGGGGCGGCGTGTATCGGGAGCAATCCGCCCCGGATTGGAGCCGTTGGGTCGAGCGCGGATACCTGAACGCCCCCGAGGAAGAAGAAGTCAGCCTGGATGAGAGTCTGGTTCTGGACGTGCGAGAGACCCTCGCTCCACCCCAATACGCGATTCCTGTGGAGTTCAACGATCCATACCACATGCCGCACCTGGTTAACTTCTTCAACGCTGTGCGTGGTGAGGAGGAGCTCAACTGCCCCGCCGAAGTCGGTTTCGAGTCGGCGGTTGCCGTGTTGAAGGTGAATGAAGCCGTTGAGAGAGGCTCGAAGCTCACCTTCAGGTCCAGCGAATTCAGAGTCTGATCCTCAGAACTTGAGATTCCTGCAGAACTTGAGATTCCTGCGGAAGTACATCCCCGTAAGCTCGTCGATCTGTGACGGGCGGTGTGGTTTCCGCCTGTGGCTCGTGGTGGCGCTGGTAGCCCTGGCCGGTGCGGCCGTGGCCCAGGAAGAGGGGCAGCAACCAGCGACGCAAGAGGCAGCGGCACAGGAATCGGGGCAGGGGACAGCCGAGCAGGCCGCAGAGGGCATGGAGCAAGATCCCGAGGGAGCGGAGAATGCCGAGGCGGAGCAGGAAGCCCCCGTTCCTCTCCTTCTCCCTGAGCCGAAGCTCGGCGACGTCGCCGATGGTAGCCGTGCCGACCACGTACATGTTCTCGACCTGAGGGACGAGACCGGCTCGTTGATCCGCCCCGACGATCAGATCGCCATCCCGTTCTCGACGCGCCAGACATGCCAGGAGTGCCACGACTACAAAACGATCAGTGGCGGCTGGCATTTCAACGGCATCGATCCGGAGGTCGATCCCGGCCGCCGTGGCGAACCCTGGGTGTTCTTCGACCCTGTGAGCGCCACTCAGGCGCCACTTTCTCACCGTGATTGGCCCGGCGTGGCACACCCGGAGGAGTTCGGCCTGTCCGCATTCCTGTTCACAGAGGAATTCGGCCGGCACCTACCGGGAGGCGGCATCAGTGAAGAGGAATCCGACGAACCTCTCGACATCTACGTGCGCTGGCTCGTGTCGGGCAAGGCGGAGGTCAATTGCCTCGGATGCCATGACCGGGAGCCGGGCCACGACCAGGCGGAGTACGACCGTCAGATGCGGCAGCAGAGCTACCGCTGGGCGGCGGCGGCGACGAGCGCATTCACGACCGTCACAGGTTCTGCCAAGGCCATGCCCGACAACTACGACATCTACGCCGGTGGCACGCCTGACCTGACAGACGCTTTGCCGCCCACGGTGGAGTACGACCTGGGCCGGTTCAACCGGCAAGGGAAGGTGTTCTTCGACGTGCCCCGCAGAGCGCCCGAGGAGAGGTGCTACTTCTGCCACTCTTCAGTGACTATCGAAGAATCTGATATCGAAGAAGCTGCTGAGGAGGACAGTGAAAGTAGCCCTGGAGGTAGCCCACGCTGGGAAGCCGATCCGGACGTCCACCTGGCCGCCGGTCTCACCTGTGTCGACTGCCACCGTAACGGCCTCGATCATCTGATCACCCGGGGTTACGAGTGGGAGGCCAGTGACAGAGACGACACGTCGGTTGCATCCTTCTCTTGCGCCGGGTGTCACATCAGAGGTTCGGACTCCGAGGTGCCGGCGAGCGGGGGCATGGGGGCTCCGTATCCGGCTCATCGTGGCCTTCCCGTCGTTCACTTCGAGAAGCTGTCTTGCACCGCCTGCCACTCGGGACCGTGGCCAACGAGCTCGACCCAG
>CALAKE010000612.1 GCA_937922775.1 uncultured bacterium
AGTGGGTCAAGAGATTCCGGTTTCAGAGCCCGATGCTGTCCGAGTTCTGGGGCCAGCCCATCTATCTCGGTGCCACCGTGCTGCTGCCGCGTGACTACGAGGAGGAGACGATCAGCTATCCGGTGATCTACCAGCAGGGACATTTCTCGCTTGGAGCGCCGATGCGCTTTCGGCAGGGGAATGACCTGTACCGGGAGTGGACCGGTGACGATTTCCCACGCATGATCGCTGTCACCTTCCAGCACCCGACTCCGTACTTCGACGATTCGTATGCGGTCAACTCGGTCAACAACGGCCCCTATGGCGACGCCATCATGCAGGAGCTGATTCCCGAGATTGAGCGCCGCTTTCGCGTGATCGAAGAGCCCTGGGCACGAGCTCTCACGGGAGGATCCACCGGTGGCTGGGAAGCCCTGGCCCTACAGATCTTTCACCCAAAGTTCTTCGGCGGTACTTGGGCCTACTGCCCCGACCCTGTGACGTTCACGAACGTCGAGGGCATCAACATCTATGAGGACGTCAACGCTTTTTACAAGCAGCACGAGTGGCGCCGGGTACCGACGCCCAACACGCGTGAGATTACGGGCGAAATCCGTCTCACGTCGAAGCAGCGCAACCACTTCGAGTTGGTGTCGGGAACCAAGGGTCGCTCGGGGCAGCAACTCGACATCTGGTCGGCCGTGCACGGGCCATTGGGTGAGGACGGGTATTTCAAGCCGTTGTTCGACAAGCTGACGGGGGAAATCGACGCCGAGGTTGCCGAATACTGGAAGGAGAACTTCGATCTCCTCTACTACCTGCAGCGCAACTGGGAAACCGTAGGCCCGGATCTCGTCGACAAGCTGCACATCTACACCGGTGACATGGACAACTTCTACCTTGATTACGCGGTGCGTGAGATGGAAGCATGGATGAAAACCACCTCCAATCCCCACTATCGGGGCTTTTTCATGTATGGCGACGGCAAGGGGCACTGTTTCAGTGGCCCTGTGTCGACAGCGGAGCGCATTCGCGAGATCGGCCAGTACATGCTGAGAAGGAAGCCAGAGGGAACGACGACTCCATGGTGGAGATACTGATCAGCCTGGTTCTTGCCGCCAGCCTCGCATTGGGGGCCCCCTTGCAGGGGGCTACCCAGCTCGTGGCGAGCTTCGACGCGGCCTGGAACATCGTCAACGAGACACACTTCGACAGCGAATTCAACGGAGTGAACTGGGTTGCGGTCAGGGACGAGCTGCGACCACGGGCGGAGAAGGCGCAGAGTGCCGACGAGCTCCGTGAGGTTATCAACGAGATGCTCAGCCGGCTCGGGCAGTCGCATTTTCGCCTGTGGCCGGGCAGCGGGCCCGTGACCATGAGCCTGCAGGAGCAGCCTGCCGACGCGAGAGATGTGGCGGGGGGCCGAGATGATCATGGCGAAGACCTTTCCGGCCGGGTCGGTTTCGAGGTTGTGTTTGTCGACGGGCGATTCCTGGTCGGGCATGTGGACGAAGCTGGTCCCGCAGCCGACGCTGGTGTGAGGCCGGGATGGGTTGTCCTCACCTCGCTTGCTGCTGAGTTGTCGGGCGAGATTCGTAGCTTGTCCGGAGAGGCGGGGGAGGCGGCGGCGCGAGCTCGCGCTGCTGATGCCATCGTTGTCGACCTGGACGGGAGCCCCGGCTCGACGGTGGAGATCGCGTTTCTCGATGCCACGGACGATCTGGTGAAGCTCGAGATCGAGCGTCGACGACCACGGGGGGCCGGCGAGCTGATGAAGTTCGGGAACCTGCCGCCACTGCATGCCGAAATGGATCATCGCAGAATCAAGGGTGTCGACGGTGAGACCTTCGGATTGATTCGATTCAACATCTGGCTTCCTCTCCTTGCCAAATCCTTCGATGATGCGGTCAACGACCTCCGTGGAGTCGACGGGATGATCATCGACTTGCGCGGCAACCGTGGCGGGTTGGGGGCGATGGTCATGGGGACCGCCGGGCACTTTCTGAATGAGCCCGTTCTGCTGGGGACTATGCAGATGCGAGACAGTGAGCTCCGCTACGTCACCAATCCGCGCCGGGTGAACGGTTCAGGAGATCGCGTGGAGCCTTTCGCCGGGCCACTGGCCATTCTCGTGGACGGCAGCACAGCCAGCACCTCGGAGGTCTTCGCCGGCGGGTTGCAGTCCGTCGGGCGAGCGAGAATCTTTGGACAGAAGACGATGGGAGCCGTTCTGCCCTCGCTGCTCGACCGCCTTCCTAACGGTGACGTGCTGCAGCACGCGATTGCCGATTTTGCCACGGCGGATGGCAGTCAGCTCGAGGGATTCGGAGTGACCCCCGACGAGAATGTTGTTCTGCGGAGGGAAGACCTGCTCGCTGGGCATGATGCTACTCTTGCGGCTGCCATTACATGGGTGACAGAAGAATCTGCAAGGAGATGAGAATGATCCGATTTCGTTCGACTGCACTGGAGCGAGGGATTCTGCCGGCCCTGGCGGGAGTCTGTGCATTCCTGATCGCAGTCACTGGTGGTGGTATGGGTGCGCATGCTGCACAGAGTGCCCAACAGGCGCCCGTAGCGGAAGAGCTCCCCGACGTCAGCTCGGTCATCGCTCGCTATATCGAAGCCACGGGCGGCGAGGAGCTTTTGCGTTCCATCTCTTCCTCTCATGCGACGGGGTCGTTTTCTATGGC
>CALAKE010000613.1 GCA_937922775.1 uncultured bacterium
CAAGATGGGCTGTACGAGAAGCTGCGCCAAGCCCGGAGTGACAATCCCGTCTATCTGCTCCACGATGGCCCGCCGTACGCAAACGGGCACATTCATCTGGGCACCGCGATGAACAAGATCCTGAAGGACATCGTGGTGCGAAGCCGGGCGATGGCGGGGTTCGATACGCCTTACGTCCCGGGGTGGGACTGTCACGGGATGCCCATCGAGCACCAGGTCACCCGCAAGATGCGCGAGGAAAACGACCCGGCGCTCGAGGATACTCTCGAGGTGCGCCGGCGATGCGCCAGCTATGCCGAGCGATTCCTGGGGATCCAGCGCGATGAGTTCCGGCGCCTCGGCGGAATGGGCACCTGGGACAAGCCATACAAGACTATCTCTACCGAGTATGAGACTGCGGTCCTACAGACATTCTCGGACCTGGTACAGCGTGGCTACGTCTACAACGGTCTTCGCGCCATCCACTGGTGCGCGTCGTGCAAGACGGCGCTCGCAGAGGCTGAGCTCGAGTACCACGATCGAACCAGCTCGTGGATCTACGTCCGCTTCCCGCTCGTCGGCGACAGCAGGGCCACCGACACACTCGGCACACACCTGCCCGGAGGCAAGGCTGCGGAAGATGTGAGCCTGGTGATCTGGACCACTACGCCGTGGACGATCCCCGCCAACATGGCGATAGCGGTTCACCCTGAGTTCGACTACCTGCTCGTTGGTTTGAAGGCAAATGATAGCCCGGGAGCGGAAGGCGACGGCTCGGAGGCCGGAGGCGCAGCAGAGCTCGAAAGCTTCATCCTGATCGCCGAGGGTCTGGCAAACGTCTCGCTCGCCGAGATGGGATACGAAGGCGGAGACTGGGAAGTGATGGCGCGCCTGCGCGGCAGCGACCTGGAGGGTCTTCAGTATCGCCATCCCCTCTACGATCGCACGAGTCCCGTCATCCTGGCTGATCACGTAACGCTGGACGCGGGCACGGGAATGGTTCACACGGCGCCCGGACACGGCCATGAGGACTTTGAGATCGGCCGTGCCTACGATATCGAGGTGCTCTGCCCTGTGGACGAGGAGGGCGTATTCGACGAGCGCGCCGGTGCGTTTGAAGGCATGCAAGTCTTTGACGCCAATCCGGTCATTGTCAAAGCGCTGGAGGATGCTGGCGTGCTGCCCGCACAGGGCAAGCTGGAACACTCGTACCCACACTGCTGGCGGTGTAAGAACCCGCTCATCTACCGAGCCACCGAGCAATGGTTCTTGCAGGTGGACGTCGAGAACCTGCGCGAGCGCCTCCTCGATGTTATCCGTGAGGACGTGGGATGGGTGCCCGATTGGGCTATGGAGCGTATCTACGGAATGGTGGAACGCAGGCCCGATTGGTGCCTATCGCGCCAGCGAGCCTGGGGTATTCCCATTCCGGTCGTGACTTGCGAGGCCTGCCACACGATTCGCCTCGACCCGGAGATCATCGAGACCACAATCAACATCGTCCGCGAAGAAGGCAGCAATGTTTGGTTCGAGCGGCCCGTGACGGACTTCATGCCATCGGGCACGACGTGTGATGAATGCGGCAACAAGAGCTTCCGCAAGGAAAACGACATCTTCGATGTCTGGTTCGAATCGAGCGTCAGCCATCGTGCCGTTCTTCTGCCGCCGGAGATCCAAGCGTCCGCTGCTGACGCTGCTGTGGATGGTCTGTTCCCGGAGCGCACTGAGCCGGGGCGCGAGAGGATGCGTTGGCCCGCCGATCTGTACCTCGAAGCCCACGACCAGCACCGCGGTTGGTTCCAGGTGTCTCTGATCTCCTCCCTGGCGACGATGGACGCGGCCTGCACAGGAACCATCTTCACGCACGGTCACGTCCTTGACGAGAATGGCCACAAGATGTCGAAGTCGTTGGGCAACGTCATCACACCACAAGAGGTTTGTGGCGAATTCGGCGCGGATATCCTGCGACTGGTGTTTGCATCGGTCGACTGCACGCGCGACTTACCGTTCTCGAAGTCGCTTGTCCAGCCGATGGTCGAGAGCTACCGAAAGATCCGCAACACGATTCGTTTCTTGCTGGGCAACTTGGCCGACTTCGACCCCGAGCACCACAGTGTGGCACCGGATGAATGGCAACCGATCGACCGCTGGGTCATGGACCAGGCCGCAACCCTGGCAGATCAAGTAGCAGGGGCCTATGACTCTTTGAGGTTCCATCAGGCGGTTCTACCCGTCTACCAGTTCTGCGTTGTGACCCTCTCTGCCACCTACTTGGATATCCTCAAGGATCGTCTCTACACGTTTGCCCCGGAGAGCAAACCGCGGCGAGCAGCACAGACTGTGGTCTACCTCCTGGCGAATGCGCTGATTCGCTGGCTGGCTCCGGTCCTGCCCTTCACCACGGAGGAAGCGTGGCAGCACCTGCCAGGCCAGGAGCTCGACAGTGTGCATCTGGCCGAGTTCGAGGATTTGTCGGCATTCGGGCTGTCGGATGATATGCGTGCGGAGTTCGAGGCACTCATCGCCCTCCGGGATAGCGTTCTGGCAGCGCTCGAGAAAGCGCGTGAGGAAGACCTCATCGGCTCCGGCCTGGAGGCTTCCGTATTCGTGCGGGCCCTGTCGCCGCAGGCGGGGGAGAAGATCGAAAAGCATGCCACCTGGCTCGCCGAGCTCTTCATCGTGTCTCAGGCGCACCTGCTCCCGGCGGAGGGCGCCGTCCCGGAAACAATCGAGATTCTCGGTGACCCGTTCCTCGAGCCGGAAGGCACTTGGGAAGTCATTGTCGGCCGAGCGGCGGGTCAAAAATGCGAGCGCTGCTGGAATTATCGGGAATCAGTTGGCACGATTCCTGAGTTCCCTTCGATCTGTGGCCGGTGTGGTGAGGCGCTGGCCGAGATTCCTTTGGACGACCTGCAGGATTCATGATGCGCGACAGGCTCACAGTTCTTCTGATCGCGGCGGCTATCTTGGCGGCCGATCAGGTGACGAAAGTCCTGCTCGTGGGGTGGCTGCCGCTGCACGCCCGCTACGAGGTGATAGGCGGTCTGCTCACCATCAACCACGTGCAGAACTACGGTGCCGCTTTCGGCCTTTTCGCGAATGTCTCCGGCGATCTATTGCGATGGGTTCTCGTCGTTGTTTCGATCGCGGCTGTCGGCCTGATCTGGGCTTACGCCCGCGAAGGCTGGCATGAGCCGAAGATTGTCATCGCTTTCGGGATGATCTTGGGTGGCGCACTGGGCAATCTCGTGGATCGCCTGCGCCTCGGCTACGTGGTCGACTTCATAGATGTCCACTGGGGTTCGTATCACTGGCCGTCCTTCAACGTCGCGGATGCGGCCATCACGGTCGGAGCTGTGATTCTGTTCTTGGCCATGGCGCAGCAAAGCAGTCGCGCACACGAGGACGAAATCCTGGTGGAATCGACAGCCACAGACAACGAACATCTAACCTAGCGGAAGCCAACCCCCTACGAGGACCGATGTTTCCAACTCTCTTTGAACTACCGCTGCCGATCGTGGGTCCGGTGACCATTCACACCTATGGCGTTCTGCTGGTCACATCGTTCCTAGCGGCGATTATCGTGGCCCGCCGGCTGGCCCGCCGGGAGGGGATCAACCCAGACCATGTCGTCGACGCCGGCGTCTATGCGATTCTCGCCGCCCTCGTCGGAGCGAAGCTCCTCCTGCTCGTGGTTGATTGGGACTTCTACGCACGCCAGTTTCGCACCCTGACCCAGGAGGGCGGGGGGAGCGTGGGTGAAGCGCTCTCCCCCTACCTGGGCACCTTCGGGACCTACGTCGGGGCGCTGGCGCGGATGGGGCTGAATCTGCTGCAGGCCGGTGGTGTCTTCTATGGTGGCTTCATCGCGGCCGTCATCGTGGCGCTTTGGTACTTCCGTCGCTACGAGCTGCCGACCTGGAAGGTAGCCGATGTTGCCGCACCTGCCGTCGCAGTCGGCCACGCGATTGGCAGGCTTGGCTGCTTTGCTGCCGGGTGTTGCTACGGCATTCCGACCGAATTGCCCTGGGGCGTCACGTTTACCAGCGCGTACAGTGGCACGCTCGTCGGAGTGCCTTTGCAGATATCGCTGCACCCGACGCAGCTCTACGGTTTTCTCGCCAACTTGGCTTTGTTCGGCGCACTTCTCTGGTTCTACCCGCGCAAGAAGTTCGACGGCCAGGTGTTTTGGGTGTACGTACTGTCCTACTCGGCGATTCGCTTCGTGCTCGAGCTCATGCGTGGAGATCCGCGAGGCAGCTTGTTCGGCGGCGCCCTTTCGACCTCGCAATTTATCGCCATCATCGCCGCTACGATCGCCCTCGGAATGCTGGCCCGGTTGGCCAGCCGCGCGAGCGGAGACCAAGTGGACGAGCTCGAGGAGACCAAGAAGCCGGTAGAAGCGGAAGGTCCCTCAGAGTAATGCCTGTGTCCTCGAAGCATGCCGTTGTGGTCATAGACATGCTCAACGATTTCTTGACCGGCGAATTGAAGTGCGAGCGGGCCGCAAGAATCGTCCCGGCCATACAGCGGCTTCTGAAAGGAGCTCGATCTGCCGGCGTTCCCGTTGTCTACACGCGAGACGCGCACTTGCCGGACGACTGCGAGCTGCGCGTATGGGGAGAGCACGCCATGGTGGGCACGCCAGGAGCGGAGGTGATCCCTGAGCTGGCGCCTGAAGACGGCGACCACGAAATTCCTAAGCGCACGTATTCAGCCTTTCATGACACGGGCATGGATCAGTTGCTCCGCAGCATGGACGTCGAGACTCTGGTCGTAACCGGAATCCACACGCACATTTGTGGGCTTCACACTGCTGCCGACGCCTTCTTTCGTGGCTATCAGATCATCGTAGTCACGGATGGAGTCAGTGCCTTCACGGCCGAGGACCAAAAGTATGGGCTCGAGCACATGGAGAAAGTCCTCGGGGCCAGGATGCTGAGCACCGACGAGCTCCTCGCTGAGTGGGAGTAGCGGTCCGTGGCGGCGGACCGCAGCTTCCAGCTTTCAGAAGAAACCGATGCAGAGCGGCTCGACCGAGCCCTTGCATCACTCCTCCCCGAGATCTCTCGCACGAGGATCCAACGCCTCATCAAGGACGGTGGCGTGCATGTCGACGGCGTAGTGGCCACCAAGGTCAGCCAGCCGGTCGAAGGCGGACAAACGATTTCCCTGCAAATTCCGGAGGATGAGCCGCCCCCCCTACCTCGCCCCGAGCCTATTCCGCTGGAGATTCTCTACGAGGATGAACGCCTGGTGGTGATCGATAAGGCCGCTGGATTGGTCGTCCACCCTGGCGCCGGCCACCTTGACGGCACGTTGGTGAGCGCGCTGATGCACCGCTACGGTGAGAGTTTGTCTGATCTCGGTGGCCCCGAACGGCCCGGCCTGGTGCATCGGCTCGACAAGGGTACGTCCGGAGTGCTGGTTGTGGCGCGCGACAACGACGCTCATGAGGTGCTATCCCGGCAGTTCGCGGAACGCACGGTTGAGAAGGAGTACGACGCCTTCGTCTACGGCACCCCCAGGGACAGAGCCGGCATCATTGAGCGAGCCATCGGGCGTGATCGTAGCGATCGCACCAAGATCTCGACGGATACCGACCGTCCTCGAGATGCCGTGTCCCGCTGGCAGCGGCACGAGGATTTCCCCGGCTTCTCCTGGCTCCGGGTGCGCACGCACACGGGGCGGATGCACCAGGTGCGGGCCCACCTCACCGCCATACATCATCCGTGTGTTGGTGACACCAAGTACGCTGGATTGCAGTGGAAAGGCGTTCCCGATCGGCAGATCCGCGACGCCGTCCGCAAGTTTCCCCGGGCCGGACTGCACGCCCGGCGGCTCTGCATCGATCATCCCGGAAGCGGGGAGAGGCTCGAGCTGACGGCGCCCTTGCCGGCAGATCTGGAGGAACTCCTGAGCCTGCTTCGCGAGTTCCGAGATCGATCGTAGCTCAGCCACCCCCGGACCCTGTACGCGAGCGCTGAACCTGGCTACAAAGTGAGGCGCGATCGCGGCAATGGCGCGGGTTGATGGGCGGGCTAGATTTCGGGCATCGTGGTAGACTCGTTCCCCACGCCTCGTGCCGCCGGCAGGGACAATTGCAGCCCTCGCACGGGAAGGCCCGCCGGCGAAACTAGATAAATTGCGCGAATAGCAGGTTGCGGCCTGCCCCTGCCGAAAAAAGGGAAAGCTATGGCTACGATCACCACTGCGGACCTGCGCAACGTCGCCGTCGTCGGACACGGCGACACCGGCAAGACCACGCTGGTTTCCGCCTGTTTGTATGTATCGGGTGCCGTCAATCGTATGGGCCTGGTCGACCAGGGAACGTCGATCACGGACTACGACGCTGAGGAGATTGAGCGCGGAATTTCTATTCAGGCCGCTCTGGCTCATTGCGATTGGAAGGACACGCAAATCACCTTCATCGATACGCCTGGATACAGCGTTTTTCGTCCAGACACGATGGCTTCCGTCAGGGTCGCGGACAGCGTGGCGATCACCGTCGATGGTGTCTCCGGCCCGCAAGTGATGACCGACACCACGTGGCACTACGCCGAAGACTACTCGGCTCCTACCATTTTCGTGGTGAATCGCCTCGACCGTGAGAACGCCTCTTTCCAGAGGGCCTTCGACGCGCTCGTCGAGCGCTACGGTCGCGAGGTTGTGGCCATGCAGATCCCTCTCGGGCGTGAGCATGATTTCGAGGGGGTAATCGACCTGATCACCATGAAAGCCTACCGCTACGAAAAGGACGGCAACGGCAGGGGCAAGGAGGAGGAAATCCCCGAGGAGCACAGGGCGAGAGCGGAGGCACAACACGAGGCACTCGTCGAGATGGTAGCGGAAGGCAAAGAGGCTCTCATGGAGGCCTATTTCGAGGACGGCACGCTCAGCCCTGAGCAGCTCGCCGACGGCATTCTCGAAGAGGTCGGCCAGAGGAAGTTGTTTCCGGTCATGTGTATGTCGGCGCTCCACAACATCGGTACCGACCGCGTGCTCGATGCATTTGCCAAATTCCTGCCGAACCCTTCTCAGCACGGCAAGTTCACCGGCAAGGACCCGAAGGATGGCAGTGAGATCAGGCGCTCTGTCGACCCCGACGGCCCGTTCGCTGCGCTCGTGTTCAAAACGGTAGCCGACCCCTACGCCGGTCACATCTCCCTGATGAAGACCTTCGCGGGAACCGCGTTGGCCGACGCTCCCGTGCTCAATCCTCGCACCGGCGACATCGAGAAGCTCCACAATCTGCATCTGGTGCAGGGCAAAGAGCATGAGCCTCTCTCCCAACTCGTGGCCGGTCAGATTTGCGCCGTCGCGAAGCTGAAGGACGTGCACACGGGTGACACACTCTGCGACAAGTCGAGCCCGATTTTCATCGATCACGTCGAGTACCCCAAGGCGGCCATCTCGTTCGCCGTGGAGCCCGAGAGCAGGGGCGACGAGGAGAAGATCAGCTCAGCGCTGGCACGCATCAAGGATGAGGACCCAACGCTGGATATCAGCCGCGATCCCCAGACCCATGAGATGTTGATTTCTGGCCTCGGGCAACTCCACGTCGAGGTCACTGTGGCCAAGTTGGCGAATCGCTTTGGGGTCCACTGCACGCTGCGGCCTCCCAAGGTCCCCTACAGGGCAACCCTACGGCGTACCGCCCAGGCAGAGGGCAAGCACAAGAAGCAGACCGGAGGGCGCGGCCAATTCGGCGTCTGCACGATCGAGATCAGCCCGCAGGAACGCGGCGCCGGCTTCGAGTTCATCGACGAAATCTTCGGCGGATCGATTCCGCAACAGTTCCGCCCCGCGGTCGAAAAAGGTGTCATCGAGGCAGCGGAGCGCGGCGTGTTGGCCGGATTTCCGCTCGTCGATTTCAAGGTCAAGTTGCTCGACGGCAAGTTTCACAACGTTGACTCGTCGGAAATCGCCTTCAAGATTGCCGGGTCATTGGCCTTCAGAGATGCCGCCGCAAACGCCGATCCGGTCTTGCTCGAGCCTGTGATGGATATCGAGATCACCATCCCTGACGATGCCATGGGCGACGTCATGGGAGACCTGAACAGCCGCCGCGGGCGGGTGCAGGGCATGGATCCCGCAGGCGACATGCAGGTCATTCGAGCACAGGTGCCCCTGGCTGAGGTCCTGAGCTATGCGCCCGACCTCAACTCGCTGACCGGAGGGCGGGGTACTTACACCATGGAGTTCTCTCACTATGACGAGGTGCCGGCCCACGTGTCGCAGAAGGTCATCGCCGACGCCGAGGCAGCACGCGAAGAGGAGAACAAGTAGCTCCATGGCGCGTTCGCACAGCACTTGGCGAAGGGCCGTCGTTGCCACCGCGGCCCTCATCGCCCTTTGCCTCCTGCTTCCTCCGGCCCCTGTACCGGCTGCGCAGATCATGAGACAGGAGCGCGCCAACCTCACCGCAGGCGCGGTCGCCACCGAACCGCTGGTGCGCGGGCAGACTGTCCGGGCCGCGGTTGCGCTCGAGGTGGCAGTAGACCTACACGTCAACGCCAATCCTCCTACGTACGACTACCTGATTCCCGTGACGGTTTCGGTCGAGGGCACGGAGGGGATAGATCTGACCCAGGCCTTCTACCCCGAGGCCGAGCACGTGGAGTTCCCGTATGCCGATGAGCCCCTGGCGGTGTATGAAGGCAAGGTGATCATCGGCATGGAGCTCGAGATCTCTGCGAACGCTCCGCTGGGTGAGCGTACCATCGAGGTCTCGGTTCGCTATCAGGCGTGCAACGACCGTGCTTGCTTCGCTCCAGCGAACGCCAGCCTTACGCTGCCGGTGACTGTTGCTCCAGAGGGTACGGTTGCCGAGGGAATCGATTCGCCGCTGCTGAGCGAGGCCCCCTTCCCGGGGTCGTAGCCGCGCGGAGCCAGGCCCGGGGCTCTCGACGAGTTGCCGCTGCGCGAGTACAACGACCCGCCAGGCTGTCAGGCTAATCTCCCTTGCGGCCGATGTGGAGCGCTACTGTCCCCATCGCTAGGCGCCGGTATCCGACCTCAGCGAAGCCCGCCGCACGCAGACGTCCGGCGAATTCCTCGGGTCTCAGCCACTCTTCGATGCTGCGGTGCAGGTACTCGAATGGCTCCGATGAACCTGCCAGCCATCGTCCGATGCGGGGCATGATGGAGCGTACGTACAGACCGTGCACCCACCGAACCGGCGCAGCCGGCGGCCGGCTGAACTCGAGAATCGCGACCCGACCGCCGGGCTGCAGCACACGGTGAATCTCAACGAGAACCTCGTCGAGCATCGGTTTCACATTGCGCATTGCGAAGGCCGACGTGGCCCCGTGGAAGGAGCCATCCCTGAACGGTACTTGTTCGGCACGCGCCACTTGGAAGTAGACCCCCTCGACATCGCCTTTATTCGCCTTCTGGGCAGCAATCTCGATCATCTGGAAACTGAAATCGAAGGCCGCCGTCTTGCGCGCCCTACGAGACGCCGTGAAAGCCAGGTCGCCCGTGCCCGTGGCCACGTCCAGCACCTTGGCGTCGGCCGAGAGATGAAGGGAACGTATGGCGGCACGGCGCCAGCCATAATCGAGCCCTAAGCTGGCCCAGTGATTGAATCTGTCGTAGCGGTGCGCCAGGGAGCCGAACATCTCCTGCACGGCGGTCGTGAAGGAGCCGCCTGCCTGGGCTGCCCTGTCGGGCGCCTCTCGAACCCCCCGCCTTTGACCACTCCCATCACCCATGCCAAAATCCGCCAAAACTAGTCAGCTCCGTGTCTCGAACGATCCAGGACTGCAGCCGGCCCGGATCGCGTTCTCGAGGGGGAGCAGCCACAGTCTCTTGAGGGACGAATGTCCGATTTTACCAGCGTAGCGAAGACCTCGGATCTCGCACCCGGAGAGTGTATGACCGTCGACGCCGGCGGTACCTCCATTGCGCTTTTCAACGTTGACGGCACCTTCTACGCCCTCGACAACACTTGCGCCCACAAAGGCGGCCCCCTCGGAGATGGTTTCTGCGAGGGCCACATCGTCAAGTGTCCATGGCACGGCTGGCCGTACGACATCACGACCGGCGAGTGCACCCGCCACGAGGGAGAAAAGGTGCACGCTCGCGAAGTGCAAGTAGTCGGCGATGACGTCCAGGTGAGGGTCTGAGGCTCGGAGATCGGTACCCTACCGCGGGGTGTCCATGTTGCCGATCATGCGAGCAGTCTTCCAGGAGCCATCGGCCTCGCGGTGAAAGATGAATAGAAACTTGCCGACGACGTCGAAGGGTTCGCCCTCTGACGGTACGACCGTCTCCTCGAACTTGCCCCGACTGAAGGCCCAGTCGCCGGCTACGTGTGTCTCTTCCGGCGTCATCTCCAACGCTTCGATCGAAAGCTGAGAGAAGGCCGCCTCGTAGTAGGCGCGCAGATCGTCCTTCCCTACTATGGCCGGCAGGCCGGGGGGCATGCTCACCACGTCATCGGTGGAGTGAGCAACCAAGCCCTCGATATCACCGCTCATGTCGGCCTGCTTCATTTCCTCTATGAGTGCGTGGATCGCATCCAGGTCGGCGGCCAAATCGTGCACGACGGCAGCGACCTCCGGCTGATCCACCGTCGGAGAGCAGGCAGGCACCACCGCTAGCCCAGCGACCATCACCGAGACGACAAGCCATGCTTGGACACAGCGAGATCGGGCTGACGAACGACACTTCATTGGATCATCCTCCGTTACAGAGTCAGGAGATGATCTCAGTGTGCGCCGTCCAAGCGAGAGCCACAAGGGCAACGACCGGAGTCGGTTGTCGAGGCAGGCGGATCAGGTGGCGAAAGAGTGACCACAGCCACAGGTTCCAGTGGCATTCGGGTTCTCGACTTTGAAGCCACTGCCGCTGAAATCCTCGACATAGTCGACCACACAGCCCTGCAGATAGGGCAAGCTGAACGAATCGACGAGAACCTCGATCTGCAGGTCACCCTCACGCTGCGCGATCAGGTTGTCGCTGTCCTTCTCTTCATCGAAGGTGAAGCCGTACTCGAAGCCGGAGCATCCACCGCCTTGAACGAAAAGGCGGAGGTTCTTCCCCTGAGCTTGCTCGTGTTCTTCGGCAAATGCGATGACCTTGCGAATCGCGGCTGCCGTGAAAACGATGGGGCGGTCTGCAGAAGCTTCAGGCGCAGCAGCAGCCTGGATCTCAGGTGCCTGCGTCTCGGTGTTCGAACTCATTTGAGAAACTCTCCTTCGGGGGTGCGATATATCAGAACTTCGGAAACGATACCTTACGGTGCGTACGCCGGGCTAGCAAACTCCTACGAGGAATGGTCTGGCAGCCGACGTTCGCTACTCTGTGATCAACATCTGCGGCATGACCGATCGGGGTGAGTATGGCGAGCTATTGCAGGCTCGAAAGCCGTGCTCGGGCTCGCGGGGCAAGCAGCGGACCTTCATCGTGCAGGTAGCGGGCCGCCGGCAAATTCAGCACCCGCTCGAAGGCCGTCCGGGCATCTTCAACGCGTCCGAGCTCAGCCAAGCTAATTCCCAGCCAGTAATCCACCATGGCGCGACTGAGACCTGGACCCTCCGGCGCCTGGATTGATTCCAGCAGCTCTACGGCGCTCTCCCATTCTCCGAAGTGCAGCAGTGCCGCTGCTTGATTCAGTTGCAATACCCAGGTCGGAGCCTCGCTGTCCAGACGGCCGATCGCGGCAGCTGAGAGAGCCCAGACCAGTGTGTATATGCGCTCCGGGTCATTGGGAGGGATCACTTGCGGCCTGCTGGAGATCGATACCTGAACAGTACGCTCCCCCGCCGCTCCGCGAAGCCGCACCCCGATACTCGAGTCGGGAGCGAAGGTCTCCAACCAGGAAACCGTATTCGCCACTGTCCCCACCGTGTTGCCGGCCAGCGACATCACCTCGTCACCAACTTCCAATCCGGCAATATCCGCAGGGCTGTCAGCAGTAACCGCCGCCACCACGGGGGCAACCGCCGCCGGGCTGTCGATGAGTTGCGCACCCAAGTAGTTGCGCAAAAGGGGTACGTCAGCCGCCAGCCCACGAATGACGGCTGATATTCCCTCACGCCCCGTAAGGGGCACGCGCACCCGCTCAGGTCGAGCAGGCCCCGGGGCAGCGGGCCACAGCCAAAGGTCGGTACTTTCGGCAATGTCGTCGGATGACAGAACTGCGAGCAGGAAGACCGATCCCGGGAGCACGCGGCTCGTCGCCGCCTGGAGTTGTCGCCAGTTGATCGCGCCACCGAGCGGTGAGCTCGCAGCCGCTAGCTCTCGCAGCCGCTCAACGCTCGCCCCAGCCCCCTGTACGAGGCGCGGCCCTTGCTCACCACGGTTCAGCAGAGTCCAACCGTCGAGATCGGAAAAGGTCTCGGCCATCGCGGTCTCGAAAGCGTTGGCGCTCATCTCGTCGCCGCCCAGAACTCCGAGAAACGTGAGCCCGGGATTCAGGCGAACGGTGAGCATCTGGTTGGATTGTTCAGCCACCGAAACCTCGGCCTCGAACACTCCCGCGGTTCCGTGATCGACCGTCAGCAGATGTTGGCCCGGCGGCAAGCTGAGCTGATACGCGGTCGAATTGAGCGCCGCATCATCCGTGCCCGGTGCCCGCCCGCGTGCCGGAGGTTCAGGCTGGACTCTTCTCTCGTCGACCCACACCTCTGCGTCGTGAGGGAGGTCCCGCAGCAACAACATGCCCTCTGAACGCTGCAGAGAGATGGCTCCAACATGGAAATCTCCCAGGTCGGGGATGGGCACACGGCTATGGAATCCGCGGTAGCCCTCCATGAAGATTTCGAGCTCGTGATCGCCTGGCATGAGTCCTTCGACCACCAGCTCGCCGGAAAACTCGGCCCGAGACACTCCCGAAAGATCGCCGGTGGGTACGAAGGTCGTAGGAGCTGTACCCGAAGTCTGCCCGACAATGTTGCCATCGACCACTACAGTCGCTCCCGGCGGCCGCGTCATCAGCTTCAGCACGGCGCTGATGCGGTGCAGGGTGAACGAAACCTGGCGGCTACGGCCGGCCTCCACTTCGATCTCCTCAGTCGCTCGCGTGAAGCCGGGGAGAGTCACCTCTACGAAGTGGGTGCCCGCCGCGACCGGATGTCCTTGCGACGAACCAGTCACGATCTGCTCACCGTCGATCAGTACACGCGCGTCGGACGGCATGACCGAGACTTCCAGGTATCCAACGTGTCGCGACTGTGCGCGGCTGAATCGTTCCATCAAAGCATCAGAAAGGCGGAAGGACTCGATGGACACAGCCGGGTAGAGCGCGAGCAACGTCTCGAGATCGGTGTCTGTGGAGCTTCGCTCATTCATCTCCAGGTTGATCTCGGCCCGGTACGCGAGACTGCGAATCAGCAACATCCTGCCCTCCGCGCTGACCGTCCCGGCCTCGGCTGCAGGCTGCAGGGCCACGATCACCTGGGAGAGTGGCAAGTACGCCTGCTCCGGGTCTACGCCGCGCAGCGATTCGGCGCGAGCGAAGGCGGCGCGCAGCCGCTCGTCCACATCGGATTGTGGGCCGGCCGCGGCAGCGGTCACAGGAAGGACAGCCGCCAATAGCAGCCCCAGCGTTCCGATTGCGGCAACTCTTCGCATCGAAGTCATTGGATCATCACCACAACCGAATGACCCCGGTCGGCAACGTAAACGCGACCTTGACCATCGACAGCTACATCGCGCGGATCACGAAGCTCGACGCCGCCAGGAAGAAACGGTCCCAAGCTCCAGCGGCTAACGCCCTCGGCATCGAACACGTCGATCTTCTTGGTTCTACGATCGAGAACATACAGGTTGCCAAGCGCATCCACATCCAGTGCGTACGGCTCTTCCCATTCGACGGAGGCCAGTCCACCCTCATAGGTGCCGTCCGGTCGGAACCGGTGCACGCCGCGGCTGTCCCTGTCGATGACATAGAGCCAGCCGTAGGGGTCGCTAGCCAGGTCCACCGGCTCGGGATCTGTGCCCACCAGAGCCAGCCGAGCGAGGGAGCTCCCACTGGCAGAGATGTTCGCCACGGACTTGTTGCGAGCGCTCACCAGTATCCACTCTCCCGCCAAACCCCGTGCACCCGCGACGATGTCTTCAAGGGCGCGGTCGGGGCGCTCCGGATCGGGGAACTGTGCCCTGACCTCCTCACGCGGCATCAGCACCCCACCCTTGATGGCGACATAGGGCTGACCCTCGAGGTCCCACCAGGGCCTGCGGGCGTCTTCTTCGATAACCCGCGTCAAGCTATCGGGATCCTGCGGATTGACTATAACGACGACATCCGCTCCTTCGTCAGTAATAACCAACGTGCCATCCGCGCTGGCCGCCACGGCGATGGGCCTATCCAGTGGCTCGCCGCCGATCGGCACCCTCCCGGAGGTCTGCCACGGGTTAAGGCCTCCCGCCGGTCTCACCCAAACGCGATGGATCAGGCCCAGGCGCCGCCGGGCCACCGCCGCTGCTTCCAAATCGACAGCCTCTTCGTCCACTTCCGCCGCCGCAACGACAGATTCGAGAAGCTCCACTACTGCTTCCCTTTCCTGCCGCCGCTGTAGCACCTGCGCCAACCCGACTTGCGCTCTCGACGTCCACGGAGAAATCG
>CALAKE010000614.1 GCA_937922775.1 uncultured bacterium
CCAGGTCGAGATTGGCGGTGCTGCAAACGCCGGTGACGTGCGCCCCGAAGTGCTTCGCCAGTTGCACAGCGAAGACCCCGACGCTGCCGGAGGCGCCGTAAATGAGCACCCTCTGCCCGGCTTCGATCTTTGCCTTGCGCAGAAAATGCAGGGCGGAGACACCACCGAACATGACCGCCGCGGCCTCCTCGAGGCTCATGTTGGCGGGCCTGTTCGAAAGCCTGCCATCCTCAGGCAGGCATGTGTACTCGGCGTGCGTGCCGAATTTGAAGCCGGTCGAACCGAATACCTCGTCGTCTTCCTTGAAGCGGGTCACGGCGCCGCCGACCGCCTCGACCACTCCGGAAAATTCCATCCCGAGGATCCTGGTCTTCTTCGGCGCCCAGAGGCCGTTCATGATCCGCACGAGGGCGGGATCGGCCTTTCTCAATCGCCAGTCGGCCGCGGCGACGGTGGTCGCGTGGATCCGCACCAGGACTTCGTTGTCCTCGGGGACCGGCTTGTCGACCTCCCGAATCTCGACAACCTCCGGGGGCCCGTACTTGGTGTAGACGGCTGCTTTCATGGGTTGGCAACACTATCACGCCGGGCGTGACCGCTGACCTGAGATGAGACCAGCCGGAAGTTGATCTTCAGAATCCTCGAGCATACGTTCCTGAGCAGCACTCCCTCATCTGAATAGGAACGACCCATGAAGAAGATCGAACCCTGGGACACATAAAGAGACATGGAGCCGCAGCCCTGATTTTCCGGAACAGCTTATGTTGAGATAATGCGGAGGCCAGGGGCGGTCGCGCATTGACGAGGACAGAATCCGGGGACGCATTTAGATGCTGGCATAGTAAGAAGCAACGAGAGGGCCATCAGGAAATGTCTACGTTGCCAACTCCTTCAACCACCAAATGCAAGTACTCAGCGACCCATACCTGGAGATGTTCACAGGCTAGCCCGAACCGGAGGGCCGACGACGAGGAAAGATCCACATGAAACATTCCATCGCACTCACCCTGCTCCTTGGAATCACGCTCTCGTTCGGATGCGCCGAGCGATCGGATCTACTGGTGATACGCGACGTGACCGTAATCGACGGTACGGGCACAGGTGCCCAGCCGGGCATGAGCGTGGTCATTGAGCAGGGCCGCATCAGCGCGGTCGGCACGGAGGAGTCGGTTAGCTACCCATCTTCGGCCCGCGTCATTGACGGGACCGGCAAGTACCTCATCCCGGGCTTGTGGGACATGCACGTGCACCTGCGTGATCTCGACGGCACTCTGCCGCTTTTCGTCGTTAACGGCGTGACTACCATCCGCGACATGGGAAGTAACCTCGAAGAAACAGTGGCTCTGAGAGAACAGGTCGAGGCGGGGACGCTCATCGGTCCTCGTATCAAAACGTCGGGCGAGATGGTCGAAAGCTCGAGCTGGCTGGGTCAATACGTAGATCTGATGCGCGAGGAGGGGGCGGATGAGGAGGCAATCGAGGAGTTCTTGAGCACGCGGGTCACCGTGGGAGACGTGCAAGAGGCAGGTGAGGTGGTGCGCTCCCTCCTGGACCGAGGTGCGGACTTCATCAAGATCCGCCACGCTGAATCGCCCGAGGTTTTCGCAGCGATCGCCGAAGCTGCCGAAGCTGCCGGCACACACCTCGCCGGCCATTACGTGTGGATCATGAGCCTCGAAGACAGCGCCATCAGCGGGCAAAAGAGCTTCGAGCACAACATTCTCCCGGGCTTCAACGAGAGAGACTCTGAGCAGAAGGCCGCCATCTTCGAGGTGCTAGTGCAACATGACGCTCACATCGTGCCCACGCTGGTGACGAACGAGATGGAAACGGTGCCCCTCGAGAGGGCGGGCGCGATTGCGCGCGACACCGAAGGAGCGATAGATTCCCGCAACCGCTACGTTTCTCCGAGCATTCGGGTCGACTGGGTCGAGACGGTCGCGTTCAACGCCGCCGATGCGGAACGCCCGCCTCCCGAAGTCATCCAGCAGATGATCGCCGGCAGCAACGAGTTCATCGTGCAGGCGAGGGACGCGGGCGTGAAGATGATGGCAGGAACCGATGCTCCGACGACGGGTGTATTCCTCGGATTCAGTCTGCATGACGAGCTTGCCTTGCTCGTTGAGACGTATGGGATGACGCCGATGGAGGCTATCCGCAGCGCCACTGCTATCCCTGCAGCCTTCATGGGTATGGATGCCGACGTGGGCACGATCGAGCCGGGAAAGCGCGCCGACTTGATTCTGCTCGACGCCAACCCTCTCGAGGATGTGAATAACACCAGGCTGATCGACATCGTGATCGTGAACGGCCGAGTGCACGATCGGAGCGCCAGGGAGCAACTTCTGAACGAAATCGAAGCTTCAATCGCCTCCTCCGGCGACGTCGAAAGCTGAGTCTTCACGGCAGCGCAGGGCTGGCAAAGACCACGCACGCGTGTATCTGCTGTTGCTGGGTGCCTCGCACGCCCGTGCATTGAAACCCTTTGCCCGTTGGCGGCGTCTAATCCACATAGGCTCGCTAGAAGATCCGCAAGTCTGCGATTCGACAGCCTGACCGGGAGGAACACATGACCACCTGGATGTTCCCGCTCACTGTGTGTGGCTCATTAATTCTCGGCAGCCTTGCGGTTCCGTCGCCGGCCTCGCCGGCGCCTCCGGCGGGGCAAACCACTGCCTCGCTGACAACTCGTGCATCTGACTCGTCGAACGCGCTCGCGCTTTCGAACCCGGCGATCACCAGCCAGGTCGACCAGCCGTCTGACCAGAAGCTGGATGCCACCCAGGCAGTGCTGATGCTCGACCTGCTGGAGGGGGTAGCCGAGGGGCGGCATGAGCCGGAAAAGCTGGACGCGGTGATGAGCTCTGAGGGAACGGAGTTGATCGTGGGGCAGCTCAACCTGGCAAGGCGGGCCTCTACGGCCCAGTATCGGCAGTTGCTGCTCGGACTCATGGAGGGGGTACGCCCGGAGATCGAGCCGGTCGATTCGACTCGGCGGGCCGAAATGGGGGTCGTCGGCCTACTTGACGGCTGCTGGCCGCGGCTGGTCTGGGGCTTGGAGCGGACGGATGTTTTGCGAGAGCGCGTAGATCACCTCCAAGCTCTCGATTTCTATGATCAGGCACGAGCCACCGCCAACCACTTTCTACCGGAGCCCTTGCAGGTTTCACCGCGAGTGTTTGCCGTGATTGGAAGCCGGGCAGGCGGCGCAAAGATCGGGGCCGATCGACTCTACCTCGACGTGCTCGCCTACAGCTACCGGAACAGGGAAG
>CALAKE010000615.1 GCA_937922775.1 uncultured bacterium
GAGCGACCCGCGAGATAGGTGACTGCACGGATCGCGTATTTGCTGGCGTCGGTTCGGAACATCCGCTCTCTCCTCGAAAGTCTCGATTCGGCATCTGGATTGAATCACAGAGAATGCCGGGGTTAGGCCGCGAACGCTACCCGAATATCTCGCTAATAGCAATATGAAAACTAGAAAGCCCCACCTCGCGGGCATCAATCAGCTCCTGCAGGATACGGATGAGGAGCGCGTGTCCGGGGGGGGGGCGCAGATCGTGGCGCTGGCCTGGAATCCGCGTGGAACTTTGCTGCGTGCCGGCCGTATTCTGACAGGAGATCTCAGGCCGTCGACGCTCCCCCGGGGATGAGCCATGGACCGTCTTCTGCAGGACCTTCGCTACGCCCTCCGCCACCTGATACGGAATCCTGGGTTTACGGTCGTCGCAGTCCTCTCTCTGGCCATCGGTATCGGCGCCAACACGGCACTCTTCAGCGTCGTCAACGCTGTGTTCATCCGCGATTACCCGTTCACCGATCCCGATGCGTTGGTACGCGTATTCACTGCCGTCAGAGGCAGGGACCCGCATGGCAGCTCGGCCTTCCCGGACATCCTCGACATGGGGGAAATGCGTGATGTGTTCGAGGGGGTCGGGGCGTTCGACTTCTTCTTTTCCGGCGTCGACCTCGGAGATGAAACCGCGAACGTGATTGGGGAGAACGTGAGCCAGAGTCTCTTCCCGATGCTCGGGATCGAGGCGGCGCTGGGCCGCGCCTTTCTCCCGGAAGAGGACGAGACTCCGGGCACGCATGCGGTGGTGATGTTGGGGCACGGCTTCTGGGAGAGAGTGTTCTCCTCAGATCCCGCGATTGTCGGCCAGACTATCCGTCTGGCAGGACGCCCCTTCACGGTAGTAGGAGTGGCGCCCGAGTGGCTTCAGAGCGTCACGACCCAAAGTCTGCAGACCGATGTCTTCGTGCCCGAGATGATGTCGGCGGTCACCACGCCGAATAGCGAGGCAGGCCGCTTCCAGAATCGCAGCAACCGCTCGCATAGCGCGCTCGCGCGGCTCGCCCCGGGCGTATCGATCGAGGCCGCTCGGGCACGAATGGACACGTTGGCCAGTCAACTTCAGGAAACCTATCCGGAGACCAATGAAGGCAGATCGTACCGCTTGCTGCCGGCGAATGAGGTAATTCTGAGCCCCGACGTCGACTCTGTTCTGAGCTCAGCGGCTGTGTTTCTGATGACCGTGGTGGGGCTGGTGCTGCTTCTGGCGTGCACAAACCTGGCGACATTCCTTTTGGCGAGGGGAGCCGAGCGAAGGAAGGAAATCGCCGTGCGACTGGCTCTGGGCGCCCGGCGCGGCACTCTGGTTCGGCAGCTCCTCACCGAAACCGTCATGATCTCTATGCTCGGGGGCGCAGTGGGCCTGCTTTTCGCGCAATGGACGCTCAACCTGCTGATGGGCTTCCACCCACCGCTTCCCGTCACTTTCACCCTCGATCTCGGTATCGACGCGACAGTCTTGCTGTTCACGCTGGGCGTCGCGATGCTCACAGGGGTGCTCTTCGGCCTTGCCCCTGCCATGCAGAGCACGAAGCCGGCCATCGCGCCGACACTCAGGGACGAGGCGGGAACAGGTCGGCAGCGGCGGTTCGGCTTGCGCAATGGTCTGATCGCACTGCAGGTAGCGGTATCGATGATCCTGCTTGTTGGCGGCGGACTGTTCTTGCGCAGCCTTGGCGCGGCGCAGAACGTCGACCCGGGGTTCAGCACTCGGGAGGCCGGGATCGTGTATATGGACCTAGCCGCGAGCGCAATATCACCCGACGAATACGGGCCATTGGCTCAGGAGATAGCTGGCCGCGCCCGGTCTCTACCCGGCATCGAAGCTGTGACGGTGGCACGAGACATTCCCCTCGCACTGGGCGGCAACAACGATATCGTTACCATTCCGGGAGTCGACCCACCGCCGGGAGCCGACTATCACCGCATCACGAGCAACCAAGTCGACACAGGGTACTTCGAGACGATGGGCATTCCTTTGCTGGCAGGGCGGACCTTCACCGATGACGATCGGCACGGAGCGCCACGCGTCATCATCGTCAGTGAAGCGGCGGCACGGGCCTACTGGCCCGGCGAGAATCCGCTCGGCAAAGAGATCACCGCCTCAGCCGGCCGAACTACGTATCGAATCGTAGGGGTGGCGGGAGATGTCAAGATCGATACCTTGGGGGAATCACCGCGGCCCGTGATCTACCACCCGTTTGCCCAGCGGATCACTTCTGAGTACTTCCTGGTGGCGCGCGGGCGAGCAGCCCCCGCCGCGATCGCCGGAATGCTGAGGCAAGTTGTGCGAGACACCAACCCCCGTCTCCTGATCATGGAAACCAAGACGATGGAGGAGAACCTGTCGGTAGTTCTCTTCCCAGCAAGGATGGCGGCGCTGCTGCTCGGAGCATTTGGAGCGTTGGCTCTTTGTCTGGCGACCATCGGCCTCTATGGCGTGGTGAGCTTCGCGGTGTCGCGACGCACGCACGAAGTAGGGATCAGGATGTCACTTGGCGCCGACGCGGGGGCGGTGATTCGTATGATCCTGAGGGGTGCGATGTCGGTAGTGGCGGTGGGAGGTTTGCTGGGCCTCGCCGCAGCCTACGGTCTGGCCCAGCTTATCGGTCAGTTTCTCGTCGGAACGGAACCCGGGGATCCGGTCACGCTGATCGGCGTACCTCTTCTGCTCGGCACCGTTGCCGTCCTGGCCGCGTTCATTCCCGCCCGCAGGGCCAGCCGCGTCGATCCCGTTGTGGCGCTAAGAAGGGACTAGCGCTCGGCCGGATATCTACCCTTCCTCGACGACCTTTGCCCTGAACTTGCTCGCCCGCGGCCATTTCGCTCGAATCATGGCGAGGGCTGACCGATCGGTGATGTAGCTCTCGACGTAGCCACAGTCGGGGCA
>CALAKE010000616.1 GCA_937922775.1 uncultured bacterium
CGAGATGCCCGAGCTCGGGATCGACTTCATCTGGGTGCAGAGAATCGAGCCATGAGAGGCAGAAACAAGCTGGTCCGGCCCCTCGTGTTGCTGTTCGTATGCGGGCTCAGTGCATCTGCCTGCGGCTCTCCGACGCCACAGGTGAATGAAGGCACGGCGGATGATCCCTGGGTCATCGGGATGAGCCAGTGCAATCTGGGCGAGCCCTGGCGTGTGCAGATGGACGCCGATGTCAGGGCCGCGGCCGAGCGTCACGCCAACCTGAGGGTGATCTTCAAGGACGCGCAAAACAGCTCGCTTACCCAAAGGGCCCAGGTTGAGGAGCTCGTGGAGCAAGGCGTCGACGTGATCATCATCAGCCCCAAGGAAGCGGCGCCTCTTACGCGACCCGTTGCGGAGGCGTACCAGCGGGGGATACCGGTGATCGTCCTCGATCGCCGGGTGCAGGGGGATCAGTACACGACCTTCATCGGGGCCGACAACGTACGCATCGGCCGCGAGGCAGGGAATTGGGTTCAGGAAACGCTGGGCGGGGAGGGCAAGATCGTCGAGCTCAAAGGTCTAATGACCTCCACTCCGGGACAGGACCGCAATCGCGGCTTCCTCGATGGGTTGGGGTTGGACCAGAATCCCGGGCTGGAGATCGTCTTTACCGGTGAGATGCAGTGGCTCGAGCCCAACGCCCGGAGGGAGATGGAGTCCGCCCTGGCCACCAACGCGGAGATCGACGTCGTTTACGCCCACAACGACCCCGGTGCCCACGGAGCCTGGCTGGCGGCCCGTGCCGCCGGCAGAGAAGAGGAGATTCTCTTCGTCGGCATCGACGCGCTGCCCCATGAGGGCCAACAGTATGTTCAGCAGGGCATCCTCGATGCGACCTTCATGTATCCCACGGGAGGAGAGGAAGCCATTGACCTCGCCCTCGCGATCTTGCGCGGCGAGGAAGTTCCCAAGCACGTCGTGCTCGGAACCCGGCTCTTCACCAGTGAGACGGTTGCCGAGGGCGGCCAGTCAATCCACTGAGGGACCCAAGTTGTCGAGAGACCAAGAAGTCGAGGAGGAACGACCATGAGCCGACGAATTGCCCTGTTCTGGCCCGGTGACGGCCGTGATGCCCCCAACGAGATGGCTCTGCCGAGCATCACCGAGGCCACCCGGCAGATGGAGACAGCCCTCAGGAAGCTCGGGAAGGAGCCCTACCTGGTGGAGGGGTTTCTCACCAAGCCGCATCACGCGATCGAGAGGCTGGGGCCCATCGATGATCCGATGATCGGGATCTGCGTTCACTGGTTCTACGGCCCGCACACCACGGAAGGCGTGGTGGGCAAGGACAACCCGCTGTTACTAGCCAGCAATTTCTCGGGTCAATGGCCGGGGCTGGTGGGACTCCTGAATACCGGCGCCTGCCTCGAGAGCCTGGGGAGAGAGTTCTCGCGGGTGTGGACTGATGCCCCCGACTGGACCGCCGACGATTCATTCATGGCGCGTCTCGAGGAATGGTGTGCGAATGGGCGGATCGCCTACGGCGAGGAGGAGATCACCTACGAGGCTCCTGTCTCAACCGCGGCCGAGGAGCTGGCCGGCACGGTGGCGCAGGGGTTCGAAGCCCGTCGGGCCTTGATTCTCATGTTGGGCGATACCTCGATGGGAATGATCAATGGCTACTTCGGGCCGCGCCTTCTCAGCCACCACGGTTTCAGTGAGCACAAGATCGATCAGGCTTGGGTGATCGATCGGGGGCCCGGAATTGACGATGCGCGTCTCGATGATGCCCTTGCCTTCGTCAAGGAGAAGGGGGTGACATTCCACTGGGGGGAGGAGGGGGCCGAGGATTTCACCGAGGACGCGACCCGCGAGCAGCTGCGAGACTACCTGACCGTGCTGGACATGGTTATGGAGTACAAGGCCGACTGTCTGGGCTGGCAATACCAACTCGGGCTGCTGCCGCTGCGGCCGCCCTCCGACTTCTCCGAGGGCCTCTTCAATTCGACGTGCCGGCCGGAGTCGAACGGCGACACGGTGGTTTGTGCCACTGAAGCCGATCAGGGCAATGCGGTGCCGATGGAGATGATGAAGCGCCTGCTCCAGGCGAAGGGGCTGCACCAATCGGTGATGTTTCATGACGTGCGCTGGGGTGGGGAGCACGAAGGCCGGTTCCTCTGGGTGCTGCTGAATTCAGGCTCGTGCGGCGCCTATCCGTTCAGCTTCGATCCCGACACGCTGAAAGGGGTGCACAGCTACCGGCAGCCGTCGGCCTATTTCCCCGTTCCCGGCGGAACATTTGCCGGCGAGAGCTTGCCCGGTGAGATCACCTGGTCACGCTGCTATATCAAGGACGACGCGCTGTGGATGGACATCGGCCGCGGTGAAGTTCTGACTCTGCCATCCGACAAGCGGGACGCTTGGTGGGAGGGAACGACGCGGCAGTGGCCCTTCATGGCTGCCGATCTTGGCATGGGCCGCGACACCCTGATGGCTCACTACATGTCCAACCACATCGCGGTCGCCTATGGGGACATCTTCGAGGAAATGGTCGCGCTCTCCCGAGACATGGGTTTTCGGGTGCGGATTCTGGGTGCCAGAACCTAGCCAGGCGCCTCAGTCGTCAGACCTCAGGCAACAAGCCCCTCGACCAGGCGCCACACCTGCGCAACGACGAAACAAAGTGCGAATCCCATGACCACGGGAAGCAGGGCGGAAATCGTTGTCCACCTCGTGCTACCTGTCTCCTTCCAGATCGTGTAGATGGTCGTAGAGCAGGGATTGTGCACGAGGCTGAAGAGCATCAAGTTCAGTGCCATGAGCAAGTTGAAGCCGCCAGCTTGCAGGAGGGAGGCCGTATCAGTTTCGCTGTCGAGCTCGAACATGACGCCCGCGCCTTCACCGACGCCGCTCAGCCCGGCAACGAGAACGATGAGCATCAAGATGGTAGGGATGACGATTTCGTTGGCCGGAATAGCGATGACATAGGCCACGAGGATGATGCCGCTGAGGCCGACCACCACTCCGAGAGGATTCAGTAGTTGAATTGCGTGCTCCGCTAGCGTGGTGCCACCCAAACTGACGTTTGAGATAATCCAAATCACCGCACCGGCGGGGAGCGCGAAGACAACGGCGCGCCAGAGCACGTAGAGAGTACGGTCGATGAGTGATGTGTAGATGGTCTGCAGCACGCGCGGCGGCCGATACGGGGGCAGCTCCAAGCTGAAGGTGGAAACCTCGCCGCGCAGGACCGTCCGTGAAAGCAGCCACGATGTGGCGAAGCTCAGGAAGATACCCAGCACGGCCACGGCGACAACCGCGAGTGCCGAGATCAGTCCAGCCAAGTAGGCCGGCGCCAGCCCTCCGATGAAGATCGATGCCACCAGGATCTGCGTCGGCCACCGGCCGTTGCAGAGGGCGAAGTTGTTCGTGATGATCGCGATCAATCGCTCCCGAGGGCTCTCGATGATGCGCGTGGCGATGACTCCGGCGGCGTTGCAGCCGAATCCCATCGCCATGGTGAGCGCCTGCTTTCCGTGTGCGCCGACACGTTTGAACATGCTGTCGAGGTTGAACGCCACGCGTGGCAAGTAGCCGAAGTCCTCGAGCAGCGTGAAGAGCGGGAAAAAGATCGCCATCGGCGGCAGCATGACGCTGATTACCCAGGCGGTGGAGAGGTACATGCCGTCGATGAGAAGACCGTCGAGCCACCAAGGCATACCGATTGCCGCGGCGCCGCTCTTCAGCATGGGGTGAAACGTACCGAGCAGCAGATTCGCGAGCATTCTCGAGGGCACGTTGGCTCCGGCGATCGTAAGCCAGAAGACGACCGTCAGCATCAGCAGCATGAGTGGGAAACCGAAGACGCGGCTGGTGACGAGGCGATCGATGGTGCGGTCAACATCGAACCTGGGTTTCGCCCCACTGCGTGTGACGGCTCGGTCGGCAACGCGCGCGGCAGCCGCGTAAATGCCCTCCATCACCGACTGGTGAAAGTCAGCCCCAATCTGCCAGCGCAACGAAGAGGCACTCTCGAGGAGCGTGGCGCGCTCTGTCTGGAGGTCGGGGCTGGACTCTTCCCGACCCGGCATGTCCGAAATCTCCGGCTGTTGCTCGATCGTCTTCCCTTCCGCATCCGGCGTGCTCAACAACGAAGCCTCGTGATCGTGAAGATCGCCGAGCTCGCCCTCGCGGATCGCGTCGGCGATGCGCTCGTCCCCATCCAATAACCTCAGGGCGATCCAGCCGGCGTTCGGCAGGCCCGGAAAGGCGACCTCGACCTGTGCGGCGATCGTCTCGACGGCGCGGCTCACCTGCGGCACCTTGCGTCCCACCCTGCGTGGCTTGCAGACGAACTCTCCCGTCGCTACCTGGTGGATCGCCTCGTTGAGCTCATCGAGGCCCTTACCGAAGCGCGCCGAGGTCGGCACGACGGGAACACCGAGATCGCGCGCCAGCCGCCGCTCATCCACCTTCAAGCCGTGTCGCCTCGCCTCATCTATCAGATTCAGGCAGACGACGGCGCGGTCGGTGATTTCGAGTATCTGTAGCACCAGGTTGAGATTGCGCTCGAGACGCGTTGCGTCGACAACGATGACGGTGACGTCCGGTTTGCCGAAGAGAATGAAGTCTCTGGCGACATCTTCGTCCTTGCTCGAAGACAGCAACGAGTAGGTACCCGGCAGATCGACGAGCTTGTACCGCTCGTCCGCGAAGTGGAAGCCTCCTTCTGCGCGAGTCACCGTCTTCCCTGGCCAGTTGCCTGTGTGCTGGCGGAGACCCGTGAGTGCGTTGAACACCGTGCTCTTGCCGGTGTTGGGGTTGCCGGCCAGGGCCACGACGTAGTCCCAGTTGGTCATGTCGACGCCCAGCCTGGTCAAGCCCGAGAGGTTGTGGACAGGGCAAGTGGCGCACGCCGCGGAGGAAGGCTGGCTCATTACGCGGCCTTGCTCCCAGAGCGGACGACTTGGACCATCTCGGCCTGTTCACGTCGCAGCGCGATGACGGCACCGCGAATTCGGTAGGCGGTCGGGTCGCCACCGGCACTGCGCAGCTCCGCCTCCACCTCTGTGCCCGGGATGAGCCCCAGGTCGAGGAAACGGCGCCTCTCGGCGCCGCGACAAGCAGACGAAAGGCCGACTACAGTTGCGCGCTCACCGGGGTCGAGCGAGGCAAGGCGCTCATGCGGCTCCTCGACAGTCTCCTCTTCTGGCAATGCCTGCACCGATAGGTTGGCTGCGACCACCGGGGCAAGGACATGCTCCTCTCCCTCGGCCTCGAAATGGATGCGCTCCGGGGAAACCTCGAAGATCCGCACGCTCATACCGGGGTACAGGCTCTCGGCGAGGAGCTGAGCGTAGATCTCCTGGGGTTCGTCCTCGAGGTGGACGATCTTGCCCACCTGTCCCGGTTTCATGTCGGACAGGGGCTGTCCCGGAAGCGGCACGATCTCTCCCGACGCCGTCGGAATGGGATCGCCGTGGGGATCGAAGCGGGGGTGACCCATCCGCGCGGACAGGGCCTCGGCCTCCTCGGGTGTGGTGGTGTGCTCCTTGCGTTCGGCCTGCAGGTGCCACTCTCTGGCATCGAAGCCGGTATCGTCGGACAGATACGACTCCCAGAGGCGGTGAACGCGAATGATCCTCAGAGCGTAGGTGCGACCTTCATTCGTCAGGCTGTAAACACCACCCTCGGACTCGGCGAGCTTCAGCTGCTCGACACGAGAGACGACCGCGGCCAACCTCTGGCCTGAGATCCCGATGGCTCCCGAGAGACTATGAACGGTGGCCGGGTGACGGCGCGCCTCACAGTCGTAGAGGTGCTTGAGCGCGT
>CALAKE010000617.1 GCA_937922775.1 uncultured bacterium
CGAATGAAGGTAGATTCCAGGTTGCGGGTCGCGACGTGTCGTTTTCGATAGCGGGGCGCCCGGTCGTTCTCAAAGAAAAGCCATACCTGTTGGGCCTTCAGGAGATCGCGACACTGGAGGCTTACAGCTCGGGCTACCTGCAACGCGAGCGTGAGTACTCGCCGTACGCCTCCGTGATGGAGGAGCTCCGCTCCTTTTCTCGTGACGTGCGGGTGCGGGTCTTCTTCGGTACGTGGTGCGCTTACTGCAGCATCTACGTGCCGCGCATGATGAGAGTTGTACGTGAGCTGGGTGATTCCGCCATCCAAGTGGAGTTTTATGGCCTACCGAGTCCGGCCACGCAGGATCCGATCGTGAACGAGCTTAGGATCGACGGCGTTCCCACCGGCGTCATCTATGTTGGTGGCGAGGAAGTAGCGCGCATCGTCGGCAACATGTGGCAGTCACCCGAGACCGCCCTCAAGGTGTTGCTCGAGGAACACCGGTAGGCTTGTTCGGCGGTACGTCGAGGCAACCGAACAGGCGCGCCGCGGTCTGCGCGGGTCTGTCCGCAACCGCGGCCGGAGAACGTCGAGGAATACGGGCTAGGCTGCTCCGTCGATTCTGGAGAGGGCCAGCGCGTAGGCGCCGATCGCGACCGCTTTGGTCGTACCCAACCGGGTCACGCCCACGCCGATTCGCTTCAGCGGATCGTAGGTGATCTCCTTCTCGCTGCGAGGCACACTGATCGTGCGTGTTCCGCCTGCTACGAACTCGGCCAATTCGACCTCGTCCTCGAGGTTGAACGCTCTGACCTCCATACGGTCGAGGTCGGGACCTGCAACACGTTTGAACGGTCGATTCATCTCTTCCACCAACCGCGGCAAGAAGATTGAGTGCGCCCCGGCCAACCCGCCTCCGATGACCACCAGGCCGTCGACCAGCGTCACGGCGCTCGCCAATACATCCCCCGCAACAATGGCGAGCTCCTCAAAGGCCCTGAGAGCAGCCTCTGGATCGCCACCCATGCCTGTCTGGATGCGGCTGCCATCTGCATCACCAGGTGCCCCGCCAGTGGCGATTTCGAAGATCTCCTTCGGAGAAGGCGCATCTTCGAGCTCCAGTCCTGCTTCGCGGGCGTAAACACGGCGGACACCACGCACCGTGACGCTCTCCTCCACGCTGCATTCGGGCAGAAGCCGGTTGCGTGAACGATTGATTTCGCCGGCAGCGGAGTTGTCACCAGCAAGGAGCCGCCCTCTCGAGACAATGCCCCCGCCAAAGCCGGTCCCGAAGGTAACGCCAAGCAAATTCTGGTACCGCTTGGCTGAGCCTTCCTCTTGCAGGTGCTCGTTGATATCAGGGAGGAGCCCCGCGATGGCCTCGCCATAGGCGAAAAGATCCCCATCATTGCTGATGAACACCGGAATGCCGAGCTCATCCTCCAGCATCGGGCCAAGAGCCACGCCGCCGCGGAACGCGGGCATGTTCTCGAGATCATCGATGACCCCAAGCGCATAGTCGGCCGGCCCGGGGAAGGAAAAGCTGACTGCGACCGGGGCTTCCGACAAAGCCGCCCTGACCTCGTTAAGTCCCTTGATGATGGACTGGAACGTCAGCTCCAGGTCATCTCCGGGCGAGGGCAGAACGATGGGCTCGATGACCTCGGTTGTTCCCTGGACCGCAGTAAAGGCCAGCGTGGTCCCGCCGGCATCGAGCGTCATCACGGTACGGAGGTCTTCCCGGTACTTCATGCCAGTTCCTTGATCAGGAGGCCGCCAGAGCCTCTCGAAATGCCCGCGCTGTTTCCTCCGCGGGGCGGCGGGCGAGCGTCTCGTTCACATTGAGGAAGAAACCCGGCCAGCCCGAGGCGGGCCCCGGCATCTGCACGTCGCTCCCGATCATGGCGGCACGGAAGCTCGCCAGGTCTACGCCCTCGACGTGCAGCTTGAAGATGTTCGAGCCGTTCGGCACCGGCTCGACCCACATGCCAGGGAGCTCATCAAGCTCATCGATCAGGTCCCGGGAAGCGGCCACGCCGGCGGCGAAGCGTTCCTCGAAGCCATCGACAAAATGCAGGGCCACCGCCGTCAGCGGCCACGCTTCCGGGAGTGCTCCTCCGAACATCCTGCGCTCGTGGTAGAGGTCATCTAGTAGATCTCGCGGACCGGCGAGGATCGCCCCGGACGACGCGTTGAAATACTTCCACATCGACACGTAGACGGTATCGAAATGGGACGCAAACTCGGCGGGCGAGATGCCCGTGTATCCCGATGCCATGAAAAGCCGCGCGCCATCCAGGTGGGTGGCGATGTCGTTATCGCGCGCGTACCGGCAGATTCTCTGCATCTCACCGTAGTCGAAGAGCTCGCCCCTCCGACGCCGGATCGGCGACTCGATCACGATCGTGCCGATACCCGTATTCACCCGCCCCGAGGCGGCGCGATCGATGACGAGCTCGACATCGCCCAGAGTGAAGGTCCCGGCGTCGTGCGCCAGTGGCACCAGGCTCAGATTGCTGAGCACCTGAGCGCAGTCGCCCGAGTCGTTATAGAGGTGACTGTCATCCTGCACGATCACCCGGCTCCGACCGCGCGCCTGGATCCGCACAGCGAGGCTGTTGGCCAAGGTTCCCGTGGGGAGAAAGACCGCGCGCTCCTTCCCCAGGATTCCCGCCATGCGCTCCTCCAGCTCCGCCACCGAGCCACCGAGTGAGTAGTAGTCGGGATCGATCTCTCGTTTCGCCAGAATCTCCTGCAGCACATGCGAGTATTCGAGAGGTGTCAGCGACTGACCATCGCCGGTGAACTTCACGACCCCACGCAATCTTTCGAGGTCGCGCGCGGCACGCCCACCTATCGGTGCCGCCACCGATCTCGCTATCCCCAAGGCAGAGGCGAGAGGAACGGCCGCGCCAGTGGCCATGAACGAGCGTCTGTTGAAGTCTCCCATTCGCCTTCCTCCTGGTGCTTTCCACCTCGACGACATGCAAGGCGGGTCGCTTAGCACAACCATCCTACTACCTGACTGGGCTCCTCTTCGGGAACCACGCGAATCGATGGCTGAGCTCGCGGCCAGAGGCTATCGACTGATCGTTCCCCAGCTGGGCCGGCCGTCGAATGCGGGATCGCTGGTGAGTCGCTGGCCCCCCGTACCGTCCGCGTACATTACATAGATCTCGAAATTCCCGTCGCGGGATGTCTGGAAGGCGATGCGACTCCCATCGGGGGACCAACACGGGTACTCGCTGCTTTCACCGGGAGGTGTGAGAACGGCATCATCCCGCCCATCGGCATTCATGACATGAACCTGAGCGGTGAAGGTCGTGGGATCGAGGAGGCCGAATGCGATCCGGCCCCCATCTGGAGACCACACGGGGGCCATGCCCCACTCGGGAGTGCCCGGTATGCGAGATTGCCGGCCACCTTCGAGCTCCATGATCCAAAGCTCGGGGATCCCTCGCTCCAGCGAATTGAAGAGCATTCTCGACCCATCGAGCGACACGTGGGGCTCCTTGGGGCGCAGAGAGCCATCCGTAATCTGGCGCAATTCACCCTGACCTGCACTCGCGGCGAAGATCGCCACTCCACCATCATCGAGCGTCTTCCGGAAAACGACCTCCTCGCCATCCGGCATCCAGGCGGGCTCCTCCTCAGGCTCGCTGCCGCCCGTCAGTGGCCGCTGATTCGTCCCGTCGATAGCCATCAGGTAGATCCGACCTGCTCCATCGCGGTCGGAAACGAAAGCGATCGTGCCGCCATCGGGAGAGATGACGGGCATCATCTCGTCTGCTGAGTTGTTTGTTAGCCGCGTTACCTCACTACCGTCGGCGTTCATGATCCAGATCTGGGAATTGCCGCTACGCCGTGATTGAAAGACGATCTTCCCCTCGTCCCTCGACGAATGGCCACCAGGCGGGCCACTCGTGACAGCAGCGGCAGTCGGCAGGAGGCGGAGAGTAGCAAGGGTGACTGCTAGAAGAGTGACGAGTATCAGGGGCGCCTTTGATTTCATGGCAACCGCTCCATCGGGGAGCGAAGAGGATGCCGGGCGTCGATTCCTTCCACGGTACCATCCGAAACATTCCGTGTGGGGGCGCCACTGCCCCGAAGGCGCCATCTCGGAGCCGCTGCGATCCGGCTCCTTCCGACCTTCAACAACTGGGCGCCGACACCGCATTTTGCCGGCAGTGTAGAATTTCGTATCGAGTTTTTCTCATTGCAGAATCCCCATCCGAGGCAGCAGCGAGCAATGTGGCAACGAGACCGATCCTCGCGAATCCGAAGCGCCGGACGGCCCGGCCGGAAGAAGCCTGGCCTGCCCCCCCTCGTTCCCGCCGTCGTCTTGCTAGTCACTCTGAGCTTCTCCCTCACCACCGAAATCCCCACCGCTTACGGCGACGAAGGCCCTTCTCAGAGCTACGGCGACGACCCGCCGCCCCAGACTGCCCCGCAACGAAGCGGCCGCCCGGGGCGCATGTCACCTCTCGCCCGGGTCTACCTAGACCAGGTCATCCGCATCATGCGGCAGCGATCGTTGTACCGAGAGAGGATCAACTGGGATGACTTCCGCGCGCGTGTCTATCTGGCAGCAAGCTCCGCACGGATGATCTCGGACACATATCCCGCCGTCGAGGTCGCCCTGTTCTTGCTTGAGGACCCACACAGCGCGTTCGTCACGCCGGGGGGCATGCCGTTTTTCGCCGGCGTGAAGTTCTGTCGCCAGAGCAGCCTCGAGCCTCCCGTGCTGCCGCCCAATGTCGGATATGTGAGAGTCAGCAGTTTCGCCGGGTGGGAGGGCGCGCAAGCGTTTGCGGAGGCGATACAGGCTCAGATCCAAGCGGCTGACCACGAAGATCTGGCCGGTTGGATCGTCGACCTGCGCGGCAACACCGGTGGCAACATGTGGCCCATGATTGCCGGTATCGGCCCCATCTTGGGAGAGGGGACGGCGGGATACTTCACCAGCGTGACCGGCAGGGAGACCGCCTGGGGCTATGCCGGCGGTGCTTCCTGGGTCCTGGATGGCCGCGAGGTGGTCAGCGTCACGACGCCCTACGAGCTGAAGCAGGAGGGCCCCAAGGTCGCAGTTCTGACCGACAATTTCGTGATGAGCTCGGGAGAAACCGTTTTGGTTTCTTTCCTCGGGCGCCCGAACACTCGCCAGTTCGGGGAAACTACCTGCGGCTTGTCGACATCTCGGGGCGTCTTTCAACTGTTCAATGGCGCCCATCTCTACTTGTCTACGTACCATCTAGCCGATCGAGACCGGGTACGGTACGGGCGTTCCATCGTGCCGGACTCCCCGACCGCCGATACCGCGGTGGCCGTACAACAAGCCATCGACTGGCTCCTGCAAGCGGAGCAGCCGAGCCGGTAGGACCCAGCCGGCTGGTGGTCGTTCTCAAAAAGACGCGCGCAGGCGATTTGCGTGCTCTTCCATCCCGATCTGTTCGAAACGCCCGACCTCTCTTCCATGAAACTTTCGCTAGCCCTCCCGCGTATAAGTGTTACAATGTAACGAAAAGGAACGAAGCGAAACGTTCAGCGACCAGCAGCGAGATCGACCGATGACCGAAACCAAGTACTTGGGTGAGTTCGAGCAGATGGTTCTGCTGGCCATTCTGCAGGTCGGCGCCAACGCGTACGGCCTGGCGATTCGCCAGGAGCTCGAGGCCCGAACCGGACGCAAGGTGTCTCACGGCGCGGCGTACGTCACCCTCGAGCGACTGGCAAAGAAGGGCCTCGTCGAAACATGGATGGGCGAGCCGACCTCACAACGAGGCGGTCGCTCCAAACGTCACTTCCGCGTGACGGCGAGCGGCGTTGAGGCGCTACGCGAGTCACACGAGGCGATGCAGGGCCTGCGCAGCGGGCTCGAGGAGATTCTGGAGAAGCCATGAGCTCGGACCCAGGCCGGGGCACTCTGCTGTCGAGTCCCCCGAAACTGCCGCAACTCGTCATCCGCCTGCTGGTACCGGGTGGCGAGATCTGTGAGGGAATCCTGGGAGACCTGCAGGAGGAGTACGAGATCGC
>CALAKE010000618.1 GCA_937922775.1 uncultured bacterium
TAGGTACGTCGAGGACTCCGAGCAAGCGCAACGAAGCAGACGCGGAGCTAGCCGCGTCCGCAGCAGAAGTGCGATGAGGAATGCCGGCTAGAGGAACTCGCCGTCGCGGGCCACGACCTCGCCAGCCTTGATCACAGCCGCTGGCAGCATCTGACCGAAGCGATAGGGCAACTCGGCGAAGTCTCCCGCCCGATACCACTGCAGGTCGGCCTGCTTGCCGGGTTCCAGGGTACCGATGACATCGCCGCGCCTCACCGCGTGGGCGGCGTTGCGCGTCGCCGCCACCATCGCGGCTGCCGGGCTCATGCGCATCAGCAAACAACCCAAGGCGACGATCAAACCCATCCTGTCGACGGGACACGTACCGGGGTTGAAATCGGTCGCCAGCGCGAGGGGCACGCCGGCGGCCTGCAGTCGCGCGGCGGGGGCCTGCCGCCGCGACATCAGGTAGAGCGGAACTCCCGGCAACATGACCGCGATGACGCCTTCTCGCGCCATCGCCTCGATACCGCTACCAGATATGCAATCGAGGTGATCGGCCGATGTGGCCTCCATCTCGGCCGCGAGATCGGCACCACCCCCGTCGGAGAGTTGGTCCGCGTGGAGCTTGATTCCCAGGCCGGCTCGACGCCCGGCCGCAAAGATACGGCGGCATTCGTCGACTGTGAAGGCGCCCTCCTCGCAAAAAGCATCGACGAACTCGGCCCGGTCGGCCAGGGTGTCGATCATTTCTATGACCAGGTCGACGTATCCGTCTCGGTCCTCCTTGAACTCCGGTGGCACGGCATGCGCCCCGAGAAACGTGGGGACAACCTGCCACGGGCCCGCGCCGTCGAGACGATGCACGACGCGCAGGATCTTCGCCTCATCGGCGAGGCTGAGGCCGTAGCCGCTCTTGGCTTCGACCGTTGTCGTGCCGGTAGCGATGATCCCACGCAGCCTCTCGCTGGCGAGGTCCACCAATTCCTCTTCGGAAGCCGCTCGGGTGGCCCCTACCGTCTGCAGGATGCCGCCGCCGGCGGCGAGGATCTCCTGATATCCGGCGCCGGCTACTCGTTGCGTGAACTCGTTGGACCGCCATCCCGCGAACACCAAGTGGGTGTGCGAGTCGACGAAGCCCGGCATGACGACACCACGCTCCGCGTCCAATCGCGTTGCGTTCGGAGCAACGCGGACCGCTTTGGGCAATCCGCTGGCGGGGCCGACGTAGACAAGCGTGCCGTCGTTCGCAGCGATGGCGGCGTCGTTGATCTCCCCGACATCCTCCTGCGCCGCGCCGGCGGCAGGACCGCTGCCGTTGCCCGCCATGGTGAGGCATTGGCGAATACCGGTGATCACCAGGGTGGCGACCGGCTTGGACGGGGCCTTCTCGCCGCCCCTAGCCCTCATCGGTCGAGCGCTCGGGCTTGTCGAGGGCAGGAATCTTGATACCGTGCCCGTCAGCTGTCTCCAGTGCCTCGGAGTAACCGGCGTCGACGTGACGGGCGACACCGATCCCCGGGTCGACGGTGAGCACACGCTCGAGGCGACCGGCTCGCTCCGGGGTGCCGTCAGCGACGATGACCATACCCGCATGCAACGCGTATCCCATGCCGACACCACCACCATGGTGGAATGACACCCAAGAGGCTCCCGACACCGCGTTGAGGGCGAAGTTCAGCAGCGGCCAATCGGCAATCGCGTCGGATCCGTCACGCATCGCTTCGGTCTCGCGGTTGGGAGACGCCACAGAGCCGCAATCGAGATGGTCTCTGCCGATGACCACCGGCGCCGACACCTTGCCCTCGGCGATCAGGCGATTCATGGCCAGACCGAACTCCGCGCGCTCGCCATATCCGAGCCAGCAGATGCGTGACGGCAGGCCGAGCTGGGGAACGCGATCGCGGGCGAGCTTGATCCAGCGAGCGAGCACCGCGTCATCTGGAAAGAGGCGCAGAATCTCGTCGTCGAGCACGGCGAGGTCGGCCGGATCTCCTGAGAGGCAGGCCCAGCGAAACGGCCCACGGCCCTGGCAGAAGAGGGGTCGGATGTAGGCGGGCACGAACCCCGGATACAGAAAGTTGCCGTTGTCGTCCCGCACATTCAGGCCGGCGACTTCGGCCTGACCGCGCAGGTTGTTGCCGTAGTCGAAGCAGACCGCACCCGCTGCCTGCAGCGCGAGAATGGCCTCGGTATGGGCCGCCATCGTCTCGAGGCTGCGGCGCTTGTATTCGGCGGGGTCGGATCCCCGCAGCCCGTCGAGCTCAGCCAGATCACCGCGGGGTACGTAGTCGAGCAGGTCATGCGCCGGCGTCTGGTCGGTTACCACGTCGGGAATGGCACCTCGCCTTGCCAGCTCTGCGTAAACGTCGGCGGCGTTGCCCAGCAGCCCGACCGACAGGGCCTTGCCGGCGTCCCTGGCCGCTTCGATCCAGGCTAGCGCCTCATCGAGATCGGCCGTCTGCTTGTCGCAATAACCCTCCTCGACCTTGCGGGCGAGGCGATGGGGTCGAACCTCGACGATGAGGATGGCAGCCTCGTTCATCGTGCCGGCGAGCGGCTGCGCCCCGCTCATTCCCCCCAGGCCCGAGGTGAGCACAAAACGACCCTTGAGGCTGTCCTGGCCGAATTCGATCTGTGCCAGTGCCGCTAGCGATTCGTAGGTACCCTGCAGAATCCCTTGCGTGCCGATGTAGATCCAGGAGCCGGCGGTCATCTGCCCGTACATCATCAGTCCGAGAGCATCGAGCCGGTCGAACTCGTCCTGGGTGGCCCAGTGCGGAACCAGGTTGGCGTTGGCGATCAACACGCGGGGCGCTTCCTTCCACGTACGAGCCACATAAACCGGCTTGCCCGACTGCACGCACAGGGTCTCGTCTTCGCCCAGCGACTGCAGAGCGGAGACAATCTGCTGATAGCAGCGCCAGTTACGCGCGGCTCTGCCGCTACCGCCGTAGATGATGAGGTTCTCCCAGTCGATCGCAACTTCGGGATCGAGATTGTTGCTCATCATCCGGAGGGCAGCTTCCGCATCCCAGGTCTTGCAGCTTCGCACCAGGCCGCGCGGCGCCCGGACGGGCGCGTCGGGACGATCTTCGTAGTACATCGGACGGCTCATGCAAACCTCCCTCTCAGCTACCCTTTGATGACCCCGATCGGCTTCAATCGAAAGACTTTGTCAGACACTCCGGCGCCGGCCATGACATCAACGACGTTCGAGACGTCCTTGTAAGCGTAGGGCATCTCCTCGGCCACAGTTCTCATACCCGCCGCGCGCACGACCACCCCGCGCTCCGCCATTTCCGCCAGCAGGTTGCGTCCCTTACTCTCACGCTTCGCCTGCTTTCGGCTCATCATGCGCCCGGCGCCATGGCATGTCGAGCCGAACGTCTGGGTCAACGATCCAGGAGCCCCGATCAAGACGTAGGAGTAGCGTCCCATGTCCCCCGGAACCAAGACCGGCTGGCCGATGTCCCTCAGGCTCTCCGGGATACGCCGATCTCCGGCGGGAAAAGCGCGCGTGGCTCCCTTGCGATGCACGCAGAGGCGTCGCGGGCTGCCATCGACGTCGTGCTCTTCGAACTTGGCAATGTTGTGACACACGTCGTAGATGAGATTCATACCCAGGTCCGAAGGCCCGATGCCGAGAACCTCCATGAATGTCTGTCTTGTCAGGTGGGTGATGGTCTGCCGGTTGGCCCAGGCGTAGTTGGCAGCGCATGCCATCGCCTTCAGGTAGGACTTTCCTTCGGGGGATTCAACCGGGGCACAGCAGAGCTGTCGATCGGGCAACTCGATGCCGTACTTGATCACGGCTCGGTTCATTACCGACAGATAGTCGTCACAAACCTGGTAGCCGAAACCCCGGGAGCCGCAGTGGATCAGAACGCAGACCGTGCCCAGCTCGACGCCCAGCTGGCCAGCGACCTCGGGCAGGAAGATCTCATCGGCCACCCCGACCTCGAGGAAGTGATTCCCCGAGCCCAGCGTTCCCACCTGCTTGCGTCCACGCTTGATCGCCAGGTCGGAGACGACCGAGGGATCGGCACCCGCCAGCCTGCCGCCTTCTTCGGTATGCATCAGGTCGGACTCGGAACCCAGGCCGCGCTGCCTGACAACGTACTCGGCTCCCTCTACGAGCAACCGTTTCAACTCGTGGGCTGATAGCGCCTTGATGGCATGCGAGGAGCCGATTCCCGTAGGAACAGTGGCGAAGAGTGCGTCGATGAGATGCTGGATGCGGTTCTTGACGTCAGCATGAGTGAGGCGGGTACGCAGCACTCGCACGCCACAGTTGATGTCGTAGCCCACGCCGCCGGGCGAAACGACCCCACCTTCCAGCGGGTCGGTGGCCGCGACGCCACCAATGGGAAAGCCGTATCCCCAGTGAATATCGGGCATGGCCAGCGAGGCGTTCACGATGCCCGGCAGGTGAGCGACGTTCGCTACCTGCCACGGACTCTTGTCCTTTTCGATCTCCCGCATGAGCTGCGGGCTGGCGAAGATGCGCCCCGGCACGCGCATCCCTCCGGTTCGAGGGATCTCCCAGACGAACTCCGATACCCGCTCGAGCTGCACCTGCTGATGCTGCGCCATGGAATCCGGCTCACTCTCTCGTCGGTCGAGGCACCTCACATCAGGATAGTACGGCAGCGCCAAGGAACGGAGGGGTGGGTCAGACGTCCACGATCACTGTGGTCTCCCACTCCCCATCGTGGCACTCCACCCGCATGTCGTGGTAGGTAATCGCCTTGATCTCGGTGTGCAGGGTATGGCGTTCGGGATCGTAGGGCTCGCCACGCACCCGGCCCCGGACCTCCTCGCCACAGCAGCGGATGGTGGCCACGTCTTCGGCCAGCCACATATCCGACTCGAGCAACAAGTAGACCGCCTGCAGCCAGCGCACCAGGCGCTCCTCGTGACTGTCTCCCAGGACACTCAAGAACCGCTCTTCACGCGGTATCACGGCGGCACGGTCATAGCAAAGCTCCGCCAGCGCACGCACTGATGCCGCATGGAGGGTGTTCAGGTCGGGGGCCCACACCTCGAAGCCGAGATCTGCGGTGTGATCGATCTCGCGATGGCCGGCAACGGGCTTAGGCATCCGCCTCTAGCGATCCTCGTCAGGAGCCTGCATATCGGCCGGCGGTGCGAGAGGCGGCAACCGGTAGATGGTGATTCCGGAGACGAACGCATCGCCCATGGCCATGTCGCGAATGGGCTCGAAATAGCCGCCGAGGATGCGGTCCCATCGGTTCAGGAGCCCATCGCCACCGCCGCCAGGGCTGCGATCCTGATACAGGATGCCCACGTGGTCCTCGATGGCGAGCAGGTCACCGGGTTGCACGTCCTCGAAGGTCACCGGCCGGAGCGGATCGTCAGTAAAGTAGTAGGCATCGTCGGTGGCGAGGAACATCTCCTCCACCACCGTGGTGGCGTGCAACGGAATCTCCTCCCAGGACATGAACGGCAAAGCCGTGGCCCCCATGCTGCGCTGGGTGCCGACCCAGAAGTCGAGAATCGTGCCGCCGAGGTAGCGCGCCACTGGATGTTGTTCGGGGGAAACTGATCTGAGAATCGGCACGTAGGGCAGACCGGAGTAGCCGGTGACGAAACCCAGCGGCGCGGCACTGGCTCGAATCGTGACGCGGTGCGGCTGATCTTCGAGCGCAGCCGCGTGTACGCCCTCGGCACCGACCGACTGAGCCTCTCCCAGAATTCGGTCGCGGGGATCACGAAGTACGGCCTGCGCCTTGAATCGCATCGTGCCGACATCCTGGCGGGGAAAAGCATCGCCGGTCGGCGAGATGTCGGCCGCATGTGAGGCCTCGAAGCCCCATGCCAGCATGAAGCTATCGGAATACTGGATATCGGCCGGGACGAAATCGGTGGAGAACGCCTCGTTGTCGAAGGAGTAGAGCGGCTCCACCTTGAACCAGAGAACCTGCAGGTCGTACCACCAGTTACTCCAGGGCTCGACGTCGACGGGCTCGCTCTCGGGCCCTCCCAGCCGAGCCCTGCGCACCGGTCCATAGAAGCGGCGCTCGCCATTGCCGCCGTCGGCTTCGACAATGGCGAACAAGGTGACCGGCAACCCGGCCAGAACCTCTTTGGGCGCGGAGCTCGCCATGGGGTCTCCGAGGGCCGCCGATACCACCCAAACCCGCTCCGGCTGAGGCGTGAGCCAGAAGCGCAGGCGAGGCCACCCCAGCCAAACACAGACCACCGCTATCAAGATCGTCCAACCGATCAGGAGCAGTCTCAGGGTGTCACGGTTGATCGCACCCCGGCTGCCGAGGAGGCGGGGCGGGCTAGCCACCGACTTCCTCATTCGGCTCTCGGGACACCTGATCGAGCGTGAGCTCGACCTGCAGCCGCTCCTCGCCACGCAGAACGGTTAGAGTGACCGTCGTACCCGGGGGTATCTGTGGCAGCACGTACCGTTGCCATGAGCCGCCGTCGTCAATCAACTCGCCGTCCGCCTCGATGATCACGTCAAGCCTTTCGAGCCCGGCGCGGGCGGCAGGGCCACCGGGCGCAATATCGACGACGACAACACCAGCACCATCCGGTACGCCAGGCATGTTCCTCGGAGGTGGGGTGCCCCCGAAACCGGCGCGCGAGCGCACAACTCGCCCATCGGCGACAAGCTCCTCGGCCACCTCACGAGCAACGTTGATGGGGATGGCGTAGCCGAACCCATTGCTTGCGTCGGCGGAGTCTGAATCGCCCCGTTCGAAGGCCGTGACTACGCCGATTACGTGTCCGGAACTGTTCAGAAGCGGCCCACCCGAGTCACCGGGCTGTATTTCGCGATCAAACTGGATCAGCCCCTGATAGGTCGCCAGACCCAGCCCCCCGACGTCAACCTTGGTAACCGCCCCGGGTGTAGCTATGACCTCCAATGGAGCCGGCGACGCGACCGCGGTAACAGCCTCGCCGACCTCGAGCGTATCCGAATCGCCGAACGGTGACTCCGGCATGTGAACCGCCGCCGCAATGGCTACCACCGCCAGGTCGGTATGCGGATCCCGTCCCAGAATCGTGGCCGTGAGCTCGCCGCTATCGCCGGTGAAGACCTTGACCTCCTCGGCCGCCTCGACCACGTGTGCGTTGGTGAGGAAATAGCCGTCGGGCGAAATCGCGAAAGCCGTCCCGCGGGAGACCACTGTGCCATCCGGGCCTTCGCTGATCAGATGCGCAACCGTGATGTTCAGATCGACGGGTGTTCCCGACTCGGCCCCGCTTTCAGCGGAATCTGCGCCGCCGGCACCGGAAAATGGCTCCTCCGTGGCTGCGGACGGCGTGGTCGCGTCCTCCGTGGCCGCTTCTTCGGCACCCCCCGCGTCGTATTCTTCAATCATGCGGCCGGCGACCGTCTTGACCACGTTGATGGGGATGGCGAATCCGAGCCCCGAGTATCCCGCCTCTCCGTGCTGGTTCCCGTCGCCCGCGAGGATGGCGGTATTGATGCCGATGACCTCACCGTCGAGATTGACGAGCGGCCCGCCGGAATTGCCGCGGTTGATGGCTGCGTCCGTGACGATGTAGTCCTCATATTCTGAAAGACCGACGCGGCGATTGAGGCCCGAGATAATGCCCACCGACATCGAGCCCCGCAGTCCGAAAGGCGCCCCCTGCGCGACAACGAACTCGCCCACCTGCAACTCGTCGGAATCCCCCAACACGATCGTGGGAAGTGGCCGTGACGGCTCTACTCTGATGACGGCGAGATCAGTGGCTGGGTTGGACCCGTAAACGATCCCGCGCATCTGGTCGTGGCCATCGAGCGAAACACATACCCACTCTGCATCCTCGACGACGTGCGCGTTGGTGACGATGAAGCCCGAGGCGTGAACGACAACCCCGGAACCTCTCTGCCGCCCCTGGCGCCCGCACCCGTCGACCTCCAAGAAAGCCACAACGGGGCTGACGAGCTCGCCGATTCGGGAGAGTAGCGTCTCTGCCGGACCTGGCGGCAGACGGGTCGGATCCGCCGCGCCCAGCGACACGGCCTCACCGCTCCAACTCGATGGCTTCAGAGCGAGGCTGCCATAGATCGACAGGACGATGAGCGCCGCCACGACCACGAGAGTGACGACTAGCGTCCGAAACTCTTTGTTTCGCCTATCCACCGTGCTCAGCAAGAGAAAATCCGGTTCATGCGGCGGCCTCGTGCCGGGGAGCCACCGCGGCACGAAGGTCCCATGGATGGGGGCCCGGGGAGAACTTTAGTTTATCACCAGAGGCAGAAAATCAGGTGCTGCGGCACAACTCAATCAGAAGGTTGCCCATGATAGAATGAATCAGCCTTTTACGTCGGCAGCGCGGGTGGCTTGTCGCCGTTCCTGCTCCCCACAGGTAAAACCCGAACACCGCGGCCTGGCAAATCCTGGGCACAGGCGCCGGAGTATGCGTGAGAGGCAGCACATAGGGAAACGGAACGTCCATGAAGAAATTCCTCATCGGCATCGTGGTTATTGCTGTAGCCGGAGGCGGCATTGCCGCGAACCTGTATTGGAAGGAGCCCGCCGCGCCCGAGGTCGCAACGGAGGCGGTCGAAGCTCGTGACTTGACCGCGACGGTCTCCGGATCAGGCGCGATTCGGCCGGCTCGCGAGGTCGACATCTCCTCACAGGTCATGGGGCGTACGACGCGGCTCGAGGTCATCGAGGGCCAGATCGTCAACCGTGGTGATCTATTGATCGAAATCGATCCGCGGCGACTCACCAGCCAGGTCGACCAGATGCAAGCCAATCTGGAGTCGGCCCGCACCCAGGTCCGTCTTGCGGAAGAAAGCCTATCGTTCGCGCGCCAGCAGCTCGATCGCCGCGAGGGACTCTACCAGCAGGAGTTGATCTCCTACGAGCTTTACGAGCAGGCCCTGCAGGAGACGCAACGAGCTGAGCGCACGCTGGAGACCCGTCGTATCGACGTCACGCGGCTTGAGGCAGCGCTGGCCCAGGCCGAAGTCGACCTGAGCCAGGTCATCATCAGTTCCCCAATCGACGGCATCATCACGCGATTGAACATTGAAGAGGGTGAGAACGTCATGACCGGGACGATGAACAATCCCGGCACCGTGATCATGACCATTGCCGACTTGTCGATCATCGAGGCAGAAATCGAGGTCGACGAAACCGACATCGTCAGCGTCGAAATGGGCCAAGATGCCACAGTCACGATCGACGCATTTCCTGATGTCGAGTTCTCCGCTGTTGTCACGGAGGTAGGCAAGAGCCCGATTAATCCCCAGGCTGCGGCTAGCGGCCAGGCGATCAACTTCAAGGTCGTGGTTCGCCTCAACGACACCGTTCCGGGTGCCCGGCCGGGCTTGTCGTGCACGTCCGACATCGTCACGTCAGAGCGCTCCGAGGTTCTCGCCGTTCCGATTCAGGCACTGATTCTCCGTGAGGTGGAGTTCGACGAGAACGGCGAGGTGGTGCGCGAGTGGGAGGAATTGCTGGCGCTGGGTGGGGAAGACGATTCCAGCACGGAGGAGGGCAACGGAACGCCCGCTGCTCCGACCACACTTGCCCCCCCGGCCACCGCGGCTGGATCGAATGGATCAGGTGAGTCCCCGCAAAACGGCTCCGCGAGGAGCGATAGCGAAAGAGAGAAGGTCGAGGTCGAGGGAGCTTTTATCCTGCGCGACGGGCGGGCTATTTTCGTGCCCATTGAAATCGGCATCGCCGGCGAGCGTCACTTCCAGGTGCTGAGCGGCGTCGAGGCCGGTGACAAGATCATCACTGGCCCGTTCGATATCATCCGCACGCTCTTGGACGGCGACAGGGTCAGCGAGCGTGACAGTGACGGCGAGGAGGGCAGCGATCGTGAGTGAAGCTGAAGCAGGCAACGCTCCGGAAGCACAAGACGACCTGAAAGCTTCTCCTGTGGCTGCCGAAGTGATCGATCAGCCTGCGGCCCCGCAGGCCGGGGTCCCGGCCACTGCCGGCAACATGATCGAGGCCCGTGGTCTGAAGAAGATCTACCGTATGGCCAAGGTCGAAGTCCGGGCGCTGGATGGTGTCGACCTTGACGTGGTGCCCAACGAGTTCGTTGCCATCATGGGACCGTCGGGTTCGGGCAAGTCGACCCTGATGAACCTGCTCGGCTGTCTCGATACGCCCACCGACGGTACGTACAAGCTCAATGGTACGGAAGTTTCCGGCCTCGACGACGACGAGCTCGCCGCAGTTCGCAATCGCGAGATCGGCTTTGTCTTCCAGACCTTCAATCTTCTCGCTCGCGCTACCTCGCTGCACAACGTCGAGCTGCCGCTGATCTACTCCGGCGTCGGGGCACGCAAGCGACACCAGCGGGCAATGGCCGCCCTCGAGAAGGTCGGCCTCGCCGACCGAGCCGACCATCGGCCGAACGAGCTCTCCGGTGGTGAGCGCCAGCGCGTGGCGGTGGCCCGGGCCCTGGTGAACGACCCGGCCATCGTGCTTGCCGACGAGCCCACGGGTAACCTCGATTCGAAGACTTCATACGAAATTATGCAGATGTTCGTTGACCTGCACGAAAAGGGGCAGACGATCATTCTGGTGACCCACGAAGACGACATCGCGGCGTACTCGCACCGGGTGGTCCGCGTGCTCGACGGACTGATCGTCTCTGACCAAAGGCAAACTCCCCGATTCGGGAAGGACTAGGGCGCGGTATGGGTCCGGAGGGAGTCGACAGCGGGCGCCCGGCGGCGGCAGGTCAGTCACGCAAGGCCAAGGGCCCGGGGCTTCTCGTGGGTCTTCTCGAGGGAGTAGGGATCGCCCTCGAGGCCCTGTGGGCCAACAAGCTACGGTCCTTCCTGACCGTCCTCGGCAATATCATCGCCGTCACCTCGATCATCCTCGTGGTGTCGATCATCCAAGGCCTCGACGCCGAGGTCACCGATATATTCACCTCCGAGGGTACCGACGTGTTCACCCTGCGGCGACGCGGCATGATCTTCTCGGAAGAGATGGAGCGCCAGACCCGCAGCAACCCGCGGCTCACACGCGCCGATGCTCGCATGCTGCGTGAGGAGGGCGAAACCTACGCGGCCATCGTCGAGGGCGTCGACCGGAGCGCCGGAGTCGAGTATCGCAACATCAGCCTCGACAACGTAGGTATCCGTGGGCGCTCTTACGAGTATGCGCTCACCGATACCTACGGACTGCAGGCGGGGCGCTATTTTTCGATTCTGGAATCTCGGCGCAACCGCGGCGTCGCACTGGTCGGAGCCGACACAGTCGACCAGCTCTTCCCGGGCCTGCCGGTCGAAGCATCCCTCGACAAGCGCATCCGCATTGGTGGTACCCGCTTCACGATTATCGGCGTCCTCGCTCCGAAGGGCTCGGTTCTCGGCTTCAGTCAGGACGAGTTGATCGTCGTTCCCGTGGGGGCGTTCCAGCGACTTTTTGGCACCCGCCAATCACTGGAGCTCACGATCAAGCCGCGAGACCCCGACCTCCTCGACGCGGCGATCGATGAAACACGGCTGTTGATGCGCGTTCGCCACCGGCTGCGCCCCGGTGATGCCGACGACTTCGCCATCACCAGCGCCGACACGTTCGTCGACCTGTACCGGCAGGCGACTACCGGCATCTACACGGTGCTGGTGTCGGTGGTGGCTATGGCCCTGGTGGTCGGCGGCATCGTGATCATGAACATCATGCTCATGGTCGTAACCGAGAGAACACGGGAGATCGGTGTGCGCAAGGCCGTCGG
>CALAKE010000619.1 GCA_937922775.1 uncultured bacterium
CGCATTGGTGATGCTCGGGATCGCCGCAGGCGCGGCACTGCTTCTGGGCGCAGTGGGGATCTATGGAGTGACCTCCTACGTGGTTTCTCAGCGACGCAGGGAGATCGGTGTTCGCATCGCGCTCGGTGCGCAGCAGCGCGACGTCAGTCGCATGGTGCTTCGGCACGCGATGTTGTTGGCTGGGATCGGCGTTGTTGTCGGGCTGGGGGCTGCGTATGGTCTCACCCGCCTGATGACCGCCCTCTTGTTCGGAGTTGGTGCCGTGGATCCGTTGACCTACGCGGCGGTCGCTGTCGGTATCTCGGTCCTCGCGATGATCTCCAGCTATTTGCCTGCACGACGGGCAGCGCGAGTGGATCCTATCGAAGCGCTTCGCGCCAAGTAGACTCCCGGTCCGAATCCGCTGAGGAGAACGGGCCGGGGAGTGCGGAGGCTGGCCGCGAGGGAGTGCGGAGGCTGGCCGCGAGGGAGGGGGCTAGGGTTACCCTCGGTCTTTTTACTGGGGATGTACTAGTAAGAAAGTAGTAAGAAAGTCTCCCCCTTGTTGATGTGCCCCCACCGGCGTGCGCCCGCGGTCCCCGTTACTCGTTTCCCCGCACTCGGTCGAAATGGTTGGCTTCCGCTTCAGCGGGCGTTACGACCCTGCTGCCCCGCCGTGGGATCCCAAGGTCACTCGTTGCGCATTGCCTCCACCGGATCGATGCGGACGGCACGGAACGCCGGCACCAACGTGGCACCCACCGCCACCAGGATCAGGAAGAGAGCGGCGCCGGCCAGGGCCGGCGGGTCCAGGGCGCCGACGTCGTAGAGAAGGCTGCCGATGAGGCCGGACGCGGCGGCCGTTCCCAGAAGCCCCAGCACAATCCCGGCCATCACGATGCGCAGGCTCTGACCCAGTACGAGCCACAGGACACTTTCACGGTCTGCTCCCATCGCGATGCGGATGCCGACCTCGCGGTTCCTCTGCCTCACCAGGAACGCCGTGACACCGTAGGTCCCTGCAGAGACCAAACACAGCGCGACGATGGCGAACAGACCAATCAGCAGGGTTGAGAATCGGCGTGAGGTTGCCGCGTCGTCATAGAGATCGACCGCGGTGAATACCCGGGCCAGAGGCTGATGAGGGTCAAGATCTTCGACCTCGGCACGCAAGCCAGCAACGAGGTCCATCGGATTGCCCTCGGCGCGGATGGCGAGCCAGCGGTCCTCCTGGAACCCGGGGAAGAACGGCAAATAGACCTCTGCTTCAGGCTCTGCCTCCAAGCTCATTTGTCGGACGTCTTCCACGACTCCGACCACCTGTCCCACGAACCAAGGATCGGCAGAAAAACCGCCCTGGATCCTCTTGCCCAGCGGGCTCTGCTCCGGCCAAGATCGCTCGGCGAAGGTCCGATTGACGACGATTCCCACGATTCCCCCGGAGAGATCCTGCGGCAACAGATCACGTCCCTGCAGGAGGTCGATCCCCATGGCCCCGAAGTACCCGGGGGAGGCGCAAACGACAAAAGACGGGGGACGGTCCGCGTACTCAGGGTCCTGCGTGTGTTCCACTGGGACAACGTTGGCCGTCCACCCGCTCTGCAGCGGCAGTCGCGTGGTTGCGCCGGCGTGCCGCACTCCGGGGATCACTCGCAGGCGTTCGAGCAGTTGATCGAGGAACGGGTCGGGGAGAATGATCTCCGTTTTCTCTCCGGTCACCCGCGAGTAGCTTGCGATGAGCACCTGGTCAGGCTCCTGAAGCTCGCCGGTGTCCGTGGCATTCCAGAGACTCTGCAGCATGAGCCCCGCGCCGCAGGTCAGCACGAACGTCAAGGCGATTTGGGCCACGAGTACTCCGCGGAGAAGATGGGTCTGGGCCCTCCTCGCCGTCATGGTCCCGGCGCCTCCGCGGAAGGCGCGCGACAGGTCGATGCCTGAAACCTGCAGTGCCGGCACGATGCCGAAGAGAACGCCGGTCAGAAGTGCTGCGCCCAGGGAGAAGACGACCACGGGCAGATCCAGCGAGAGCTCCTCGACGCGGGGAAGATTGTCAGGGATTACCGATCGCAGGAGCCCGATGCCCCACCAGGCCAGCAGTAGGGCCACAGCGCCCCCGATCAGGGCCAAGATGAAGCTCTCGGTCAACATTTGGCGCACGAGCCGGCAGCGGCCGGCCCCCAACGATGCCCGCAGGGCCATCTCCACATCGCGCCCCGCATTGCGCGACATCAGCAGCCCCGCAACGTTCGTGCACGCGATCAGGAGCACGAAGCCGACCACGACGAACAAGGTCCACAGGTCACTCGTCGCGCCGACTAGAACGAAGTCCCGCAACGGGAACACTCTTGCGGTGCGGCGGTCGTTGGTTTCTGGGTAGGCCTGCTCGAGGCGAGCCGCGATGGCACGCAGCTCTTCCTCAGCGCTGCCGATCGAGACTCCTTCTCCAAGGCGTCCGATCGCAGTCAAGAAATACGAGCCACGGTCCGTGATCTGTCCCTCGAGTGCGAGCGGGACGAGGATGTCCGGCTCTGTCAGGCTCTGCCAGCCGGGGAAGCGGAAGCTGTTCGGCATGATGCCGATAACAGTCATACTCTCCCGGTTGACGAGGATCTCCTGCCCGACAAGGGAAGGATCGGCGCCGAATCGACTCCTCCACAGTCGGTCGCTCACGATCACCACGCGCGCCACTGGATCCTCGGTTTCTTCCTCTCGAAACAGTCGGCCAAGGGCAGGCACAACGTTCAGGGCACGCAGCAGCCCGGCCGTGCATCTGACGCCCGACAGCCGCTCGGGCTCACTGTTCCCTGAGAGATTCATACGCTGCAACTCGTAGACTCCCAGATCCTCGAAGGACTGGGTGGAATCGCGGTAGTCGACCCAGTCGGCGGGAGACAACGAGTTGAAGGACCAGCCAAGCTGGGGGGTCCAGACGGTCACCACCCGGTCAGGATCAGGATAGGGAAACGGTCGCAGCAGGACTGTGCGCAGCACGCTGAAGATAGCCGTGTTAGCGCCGATCCCCAGGGCCAGCGTGACGACGACCACAACGGCAAAGCCCGGGTTCTTTCGCAATCCACGCAATGAGAACCTGACGTCCGCTACCAGAGAGTCGAAGAAGCGGCCGCGCCGCCGCGGGCGGAACGGCTTCTCCGGCTCAGACTGGCCAAACGCGTGCCCTTCCTCTTGTCCCTGCCACGATCCCGCACGCCCTTGCCTCCACGACCGCAGTCGCTCATGAGCGCTCGTCCTTGCGAGCCCCAACAACTCGCGGGCCCACAGAGTCGCTCCTAGCATCGCCCCTCGTGTGAATCCCTTATCCGCGACCTGCTCGTGACAGGCATCGCTGAACGCCCCCACCATCTGCGTGCGGAACCGTGCACGAAAATCGCGCGGGTACAGGAGCAGTAGCGCCCCGTAGACATGGATCGAGACCTTGAATATCGCTCGGTGCAGCGCGTGCCGGAGATGTCGGAGCGCACTCATGAGGGCTTGCCCTGAGCGGAGTTAGAGGACGGCGTGGAAATGAGCTTCTTCTCGAGCGCTACGCCGGTGAGATGCACCATCCGGTTCACCTCGGCGCGGGCCACTTCCTCACCGAAGGGAGTAAGCCGGTAGTAGCGGCGCCGCTCATCGTCGAGAGCCGGGTGCGGCCGTTCTTCACTCTCCTCGATGAGCCCGCCGTCGAGCAGCCGCCGGACGGCTGCGTAGAGTGTTCCCGTGCTGAGCTTGACCTTGCCTTCGGTCAAACTCGCGACTTCTTTGATGATCGCGTAGCCGTGCCGTTCTCGATCGACGAGTGACAGCAAGATATAGAAGACGGGTGCGGACAGCGGGGTGATCGAATCCGGGTCTTTGGGATCCTTGGGCATCAGAGCAGCATTGCCTCCGGCATTGGGCCGGCGCGGGGGAGTCGTGCTCGGCAACTATATCGTATAACGCCATAGTATATCGATTGGCATACCAGTGTCAAAGACGAGTCGGTGGCCGTCTCACTAGGTATCGAGCGAGAAGCATGCTTGGCTGGTATATGAAGGTACGAGAACGAGTGATGGCAAAATGCATGTAAAGCTGTCATAATGCCATCATGCCTGTTCAGATCACCATCCGAAACGTTCCCGACAGTGTCCGCGCTGAGCTGGCGGCCCGCGCCGCTCTGGAGGGGAAATCGATGCAGGAGTATCTGCGGGGGGAGTTGGAGCGCCTCGCGGCTCGGCCCTCGAGGCATGACTGGCTGCGCAATGTCCGTGATCGGAAGCGTGCCGCCAGCACGCGGATACCTGCGGAGCTGATTCTCGAGCAGAGGGATGCGGATCGCCGATGATGCTCGTCGTCGACGCCTCGGTCCTCGTGGCCGCGACCTGCGACAGTGGCCCCGAGGGTGCCTGGGCCGAAGCGATTCTCGAATCAGGCGATCTCGCAGCGCCGCATCTGGCTCCCGCAGAGGCGGCGAACGTCCTGCACCGCCTCGAGCAGTCGAAGCACCTGACGCGTCTCGAAGCGACAGCGGCACAGAAGGATTTGTCGCAGCTCGAGATCGATTTGCTTCCCTACGAGCCCTTCGCGGAACGGGTTTGGGAGCTGCGTGCCAACCTCACCACCTATGACGCCTGGTACGTCGCCATCGCGGAGAGTGCCGGGCTCCCGCTGGCCACCCTCGATCACAAGCTGGCCCGCGCGGCGGGTCCGACCTGCCGGTTCCTGATTCCCGGCTAGGTGTAGAAATCCTCGCCCGTGTGCTTCCTCTTGAAGAGAACGCGGTCCTTGGCCTGGCTGTTCAGCGAGATGGCGCCGGGCTCCGGGCAGGCATCCACACAACTACCGTCATACCAGCACTCTCCCGGATACAACACGATCGGCGGAAGGCCCACTTTCGGGTTCGGGATCATGATGTCGACCTGGCACACGTCGACACAAGCGTTGCACCCGATGCAGAGATCGGCATCGAAGCTCAGTGGCTCGGCCGGAGCTGTATCGACGATGGCGTAGGCCTTCTTGCTCGTCACGAGGATTCCCTCCCGACATATGCCTCGTTGTTGGCTTCGTAGCCCTCGGGCAGCGAGCCGTAGTAGTCGAGGGGCATCTCTCCTTCGACCACCGTTTCGTTCTCGAGTCTCACGGTGACAAACTTGTGCCATTCCGGCGGATCCAATCCTGGGAAGTCCGATCTCATGAAATGAAGGTGCTTCGCCGAAGCCCTCCTGGCCAGACAGGCGTGGACGACGAGCTCGGCGTTGGTGAGTACATTCAGTACCTCGAGGCTCCTCACCAGCTCGTGCGGGTTACGAACGCGTAGGCCTGTCGCCTGGTGACGTGCGAGTTCCCGCAACTTCGTCAGACCATCGTCCAGCAACTCTTCGCTCTTGGTGTCGCCACAGTGCTCCTGCATGACCTCGGCTATAGCGGCGTTCATTTCTTTCCAGTCGAGCACGGAGCCCCCCTCCACCAGAGAGTAGATTCGGGACCTTTCGGCCTCGATCTGCCCATCGTCGCGCTTCGACGACACCGCCGAGCGGGCATAGTTCGCGGCGTGCCTGCCGGCATAGTGGCCTGTCGTTGCGGCGTGGCCATGGCAGTTCGACGCGAAGAGCTGGTCGCCGGCGGCGTAGAGGCCCTCCAGGTTTGTTCGCAGACGCCAATCGTTCATGAGTCCGCCAGGGTAGCCGAAAAGCTGGCGCTCCGGGGGGCGAAAAGCGGCCGATCTCCACCCCTCTCCATAGCTCTGCAGCAGATCCTCGTCGGGATCAAATCCTGCCGCCGAGTATCTCTGCAGAATCGGGACCTTCGTCTTTCCCTCTTCGCCAACCATCAAGCCCCAGATGACGCGGCGCTCGTGTTCCGGCATCGAGGGTAGGTCAGCGTAGAGAGGCAGCTTGTATCCCTGTGCCAGAAGCTCGTCCACCGGAAGAATATCGGGGCCCTGGAACTCGTAGGAAGGCAGATCAGGCTCGCAGCCGCCCTTCAAGTAGAGCTTCTGTCCGGGCGCCGGCCGATACCGTTCCGACACCGCGGAGACCATGTTGCCGTCGCGGTCGGCCCACGGGATCTCGCGCCCTTCGGCATCGACCATGGAGCAGGCGTACCAGGTGTTGTGTGTGTTACCGGTGGCATAGGGCGGGAAGCTGCGGGTGCCCGACCATTCGGCCTGGACCGATTTCTCCATCATGGTGAACTCAGCGCCGGCCCTCCACGCCATCGCATGGCCGTCGCCGTTGCATTGAGGGGGCCTGAACTCCGAGACTCCAGGGAGCTCGGGAGAGAACAGCCACAAGCGCGAGGGCCTCGACATGCACAGTATGGTCGCCTTGGCTCCCAGGACGAAGAACTCACCCGTGCGCGCGTGCACCGCTGTCGCGCCCACTACCCTCGATTCTGGCTGACCGTCCGTTTGTCCCCCAAGTCGCCCTCTTCCCTGGGACCCGCGCCCGGCCTCCGACCGCCTCGTCTCAGACAACAAGCTGGTCGCCATCGTTCGGTCGAGAATTCGCACGCCCAGGCGCTTGCATTCCTCATGAAGCGCGGGTTTGAAGGTGGTGCCCCACACGCGCAGCGTGAATCGGTTCAAGTAGTCATAAGCGAAGAGGAGCTTGGTTTCTTCATCTCGGAAATCGGCGCCCCGAAACTCGTCGTCGATATCTCTGATTTTGCCGCCCATCTTCTCGAGATCCAGGAGGCGGTCGTAGCCCTCGCGGCACTCGATGTAGTGGGAGATTCCGTTGCAGTAGCCGCCTTGGCTCCGGACGATGGCGTCTGTGAGCTCTTCGGGAGTGATGCGCGAACAGGGGTTGGTGGCTGCCGACTCCCAGTGATCGCACCCTGAGCCCCCGGCGCCGCTGCGGATGGTGGCCCCCTTTTCCACAAGGACGACGTCGGCGCCGTGCCGCGCCGCGGCGATCGCCGCCCAGCATCCGGCGATGCCGCCACCCAGCACCAGCACATCCGCGCTGAGCTCGGTTGTCCGGTCCCATTCAACGGGGTAAGGCCACTCCACAACCACTCTCCGAGTCCGAGCTCCTGCCCGCCTGCATCGAGCCCGCCTGCATCGAGCCCGCCTGCATCAAGCCTGCCCGCATCAAGCCTACCCGTCTCCAATCAGCGCGCCGTCTTTGGCGAAGTGTAGAGACTCACAGACACGAACACGGCAGCGGAGGCAGTGTATGCAACGAGCAGCCCCAGGTCGACGTTGAACAAGCCGTGCATGCGGCCGGGGATCCCGACAAGAAAGGAGACAACTCCAATCGTGCCACCCACGAAAATGGCAGCGATGGCCCCTTTTGCCGTGGCTCTCGGAAGGAGCACTCCGCCCAGGAGTGGCACGAGCATGCTTCCCATGTAGGGATAGTTGAAGATGATGATCGTATCCAGGATCCCACTGGCTCGACTCGCAATCAGAATGCCTGCGACGGCCGCCACAGCGATTACTACCCTGGATATCGCTTTTGTGTACTTCAGCTCGTCGAGTCTCACTTCAGGGTGGAAGACCTTGTTGTAGAGGTCCCTGGTGAAGCAGCCAGACAGAGAGATCAGCAGACAGTTCGAGCTCGACATCACCGCTGCGAGCAGGGCTGAAACGACGAGCCCCGCGGCAATGGGGTGGAGCAGGGCCCCGATGGCGTGGGGGAGCACCTCCTGATGGCCGATTCCCGGGTAGAGGATCCTCCCGGCGGCCCCGATCACACCAACACATACGCTCAGCGCAATGACGATCAGCCCCGCGAGCACACATCCCCACTTGGCGACCGCCGCGGATTTCGCCGATTGATATCTCATGAAAGCGTCGTAGGAGACGGAGATCGAGAGCAGAAACGGCAATATCAGAAATATGGCCCGCGACCCCATCCCCGCCGGGATGAACGGAGTGGAAAGCAGATCCCCCAACCCGCTCGCCGCGGCCACTCCACTCGCCGCAGTCACTCCGCTCGCAGCTCCGAAACCTGAGGCGGCGATACTCGAGGCGGCAGCACCCGAGGCGACGACATCACCGAGATTCCAGAGGGCCACTGCAGCAACAAGGGGAATCCCCAGGACGATGGTCCCGAGTTGCACGAAATCCACGGCCACAACACCCCACATGCCACCAACCGCGCTGTAGAGCGTGATGGCGACGGCGACGATGATGATGCCGTGTACGTAATCGAAGCCGAAGATCATCATGATTGACCCGGCCGCCATCAGTTGCGCCACAAAGATGCCGAGGAGGCTCGGGATGTTCGACAGCCAGCCCCAAACCCGCACCCACCTTCGCTCGCCGTATCTCGAGCCGAAGAAGTCGAGGGGCACATACCCTCCGTGCTCCCTCATCTTCGACGCAACCAGCAGCCCGGCCAAAATCAATCCGCCGCCGCATCCGATGCCGTACCAGACGCCCGGCCACACCCCGAACTCGGCGGCCAAGGCAGCGCCGCCAAGAATGATTCCGGCTCCAAGCTGCAGGGCCGCGAGCGTTGCGGTAGTGAGCGCGAGGCCAAGCTTCCTGCCGGCGATGAGAAAGTCCGACGCCAACGCTACGCGCCGGCTCATGTAGATTCCGAGCCCGATCAGCGTCAACAAGTAGCCGATGACCACAATCGCCAGAATTGTGTCGTCAGGCATTCGGGGCCTAGTTTCTCGAAGAGACCCTCTCGAGGAACTCCATGATCAGGGGGACGGCGGGAGGGACGCGACTGCTCCCCTCCATCACATTGCGGATTACTGTCAGGTGCGTTCCAGGGACGATGTGATGAGGGATCCCGTCGAGGCGCGTCGACTTCACCGTGACCAGGCCGTCTCCTGAGCCTTCGCTCATCGACTCCAGAAGAGCACCCAGATCCGCCATCATCTGCTGCCCGGCATTGGCGGGGATTCCAGGTACCTGGTCCCCCGCCAGGTCGAAGTCCATGCCAGCCCAGGGACTCACGTCCCCTGCGATGTTCAGCATCACCACGCCCTCCGGATGCGGCCTCGCGTTCAGACCCGTCAGGAACTGGCTCTCCGGCAGCAGGTCGAGCTTTGCCTCGCCGGCGCCGTCGAGGATGCCGCTGAGAAGCTGCCACCGTCCCTCGAGCATGTTCACCCACTGCTCACGGAATTCGCCGAACAGACGGAAGCGGGCCAGCTCGGCGCCATGATGGGGAGCTGCGAGCATGACCAGCCCGGCGACCCGAGGGGCCTCTCCCTGCTGCACCTTCTCCGCATAGGCCATCTCGGGGCTGGTCAGCATCTCTCTCGATATCAGCCCGCCCATGCTGTGCGCGACGATGCTTACCTCCTCGACACCCTGCTGTCTCAGCGCAGGCATCTGTTCAAAGAGGAACCACGCCGACTCCTGGAGCGGCTGGTCATTCGGGTACTTCATCCGCCAGACGTTGATGCCCTCACTGAGAAGCACCGGCGTGAGGTCCCGCCAAACCAGTCCAGGATCGTCCAGGCCGTGAATCAGGAGAACGGAGGGCGCCGCGAGGTCAGGTCCAAGCGGCTCACCGCCATGCTCGGGCGACTCACTGTCAGACCCTGACGATCCGGAAGATCCCTCGCCAAGAAAGGTCAGGCCGTAGGAACTCGCCGCTCTTTCCGCTTGGTTCGGAAAGGCCTTTTCCGCCGTGCTCCGGATTCCGCCCCGCAGGGCTCGCTGTTCCTCGGGGAAGAAATCGAAAAGATATGCCAAGCCGGCAAATATGAGGACGGCGGCGCCGACCACTATCAGCCATCTTCGTGTTCTCGTTGGCCTGCTCTTCTTGATCACGACCAGTAGTTTGCACTCCACCCACGACCGTCGTCGAGTCCGAGAGCGTTCAAGGCGAAACGCGACCGTTCGATTTCCGGCAGGCAGTTTGACCTCAGAGGCAGTAATTCCGTAGCATCATACGGGTTGCAACTCACGACTCCGACCGACTCATGACTGAGCGCGAACCACCCTGGGACCTCGCCAAAACCATTCCGGTCAGGCCGGATGATCTGGGTGAAGTCAGCTCGTCGCGTGAGCTGGGTCCGTACGTTGCGCACCTGACCGTCATTCACGGCGGCCAGGACCTCGGGATACACGCCGTTGTCGAAGGACCGTCCGACATCGGCCGCTGCCCGGACTGTGTCCTCTCTCTTCAAGATCTCCGCGTATCGTGGCGGCACGCGCGTGTCCTCCCTGGCAGCGCTGAGACCTTCATTCTCGAGGATCTCGGCTCGACCAACGGCACGCTCATCAACGGGACGCAGTTGCTTGGAGCGCACTCGCTGCGCAACGGCGACAAGATCTTCATGGGCAATACGGTCGTGCGCTTCTCACTTGCCGACAGCCTCGACGTGGGTTTCCAGAAGGAGATCGGCTTGCTTGTCGGAACCGACCCGCTGACGGGTCTCGAGTCCAAGCGTCGCTTCGACGATGCACTCGACTACGCGCTGGAGGTGGCGGAGCGAGCGGGAACATCCTTGGCCTTGTTGATGATGGACATGGATGGGGTGAAGCAGATCAACGACACCCATGGTCATCTCTTCGGCGCGCACGTGATCGGGGAGACGGGCCGCATTATTGCAGAGCACCTCGGCTCCCACGGCCACGCCTCGCGCTTCGGAGGCGATGAGTTCAGCGCCTACCTGCCCAATCTCGACCTCGCGGGAGCCAGGCACGCGGCCGAGGTCATTCGCATGGCCGTCGAGACAGCAGGCATGGAGAAGGACGGTATCCAGCTCGCGCCCACGCTGAGCATTGGCCTGGCGTGCTATCCGGAGGACGCGCAGTCAGCGCTCGAGCTCGTGGCCCGGGCCGATGCGGCGCTCTACCGGGCCAAGGCCGCCGGCAAGAACTGCGTGTCAGTTTAGGATTGCAGGCTGGCGGTCGCAGGGCGATCAAGAGAAATCACTCGTTTCCCTGCACTCGATCGAGGTGGCCCGCGTCGGCATCCAGCAATAGAAGCGCGTCCGCCACGGAGATATTGGTACAGAATTCTCCGTGCAGGTTGGCAACGGTGGCGGCGTGAATCAACTCCGGATCGTGATTGGTACCATCGGGGCCCACCCTGTTCGTGCAGCAGCAGGCCTCGTCGACCAGATAGGAATCGAAGCCCATGTTGCCGGACATCCGAACCGTGCTCTCCACGCACATGTTGGTGAAGAACCCCGCATGAACGATGCGCGTGATCCTGAAGTCGCGGAGAGTTTCTTCAAGATCCGTACCTATGTACCCGCTATTGACGTCCTTGACGAGTATCGGCTCGGAGTCCAGGGGCTCGAGGCCTGGCTTGAAGGCGAACCCGGGGCCGTCACTGCGCAGCGGCGAGGTTGCCTCACGCGAATCGTGCCGGGTATAGATCACCGGTAGGCCATGCTGGCGCCAGGCTTCAAGGAGGGCCTGGAGGTTGTGCTCCGCCTGGGGATTGTTGCGGCGCCCGGTGGGGCCGCCCCAATGTTCAAGGTCGTCGACGCCCGCCTGGACGTCGATCATGAGGAGTGCTGTATCTGAGCCGAACTTCTTGATCATTGAGTCATTCTCGAATCGTTGTCTGGCAAGTACGCGCAGTCTGGGGGTGAAGACAACGGTCTCGGTTCTGGCGGGCACGGCGATTGGGCTACTTCCTCACCTCGTGTCCGAGCTTGTCCTCGACGCTAGCGATCTTGCCGGTTAGGCGACCGCTGCGTCCGGCATGGTCATCGATCTTGATGGTGCACGAAACGCGCTCCGAGTGCTTGCGCATGGCCTCGAAGCACCTCCCGATCACCCCCGACACCTCGGCCCAATCACCCTCGATGATGGTGCCCATCGCCGTCATTTTGTAATCGAGGCCGCTTTCTTCGATGATGCGAATCGAGTCGGCAACCTTCGAGCTGAACGAAACTCCTGTGCCCAGCGGTATCATCGAGAAGAAGGCCAGCATGATTCCCTCCAGGGTTCGGGTGATTGGCCCCTCAGATTACTGCTGGTCCGGCTCGATGGCGAATCCTGGTCTCAGTTGGATTCCGGCGCCCCCTGGGCTAGCCTCTGCAGGACCCCGACCGAGAACCGAGCATGCAAGCGCGACTACAGAGCAACTTCTCCGCAGCTGCAAC
>CALAKE010000620.1 GCA_937922775.1 uncultured bacterium
CCCTTTCCGATGTGGCGGTGAAATCAAGAACTGGATTTGGACCGGTTACGCGAACCTTGTATTCCACGTGCGCGCTGTGGCGGCCGGTAGCGGATGTGTCACGTGATCCGGCCAAGTGGCCCAAAGCGGTGCGAAGCTGGCCTTCGATCAACTCGGCATCTTCTAGCTCGAGGAGCAAGCGCACCGGTACGGCAATCTCAGCCTCGAGGGCGCGTTGCGTGATGTTGGTGGGCAGGTGGCCCATGTTGCGCACTTCGACCGTGACCTCGTACTCCGTTCCGACGGGGGGCATGGCTTCGGCGCCCGAGTCGATCCGCTGCGACCGTATTCTGGCGACCTTGATCTCGGGGGCAACCTCTGCGAGCCAGAGCATCCAGGGGACGTAGAGCTCTAGCTCGCCGCGTAGCAGCTCTGTCGGAGCGTTCTGAGAGACCCACTTGCGGTGCCAGCCGCCGATCTCCACAACGCCGAGCTCGGGGTGCTCGTAGGTTGCCCAGTCAGTGAAGTACCTACCCCCGAGCTCCTCGTCATTAAACCTCAGGCGTTCTTTCTGGCTGACCTCTCCATCGCCGTCGTCATCCGTGCCGATGCCGCTCCAGAACTCGGGCACGAAGCCCACTACGCCGAAATCCCAGTACCCCCAGCTGATCAGCGTGCCGTGCCGGTGCTGCGCCGGATTGGTGTAGCTAGGGCGCGCAGGCTGTCCGGTGATCTCCTCGAACTTCGCGGACTGCTCCAGGATCAGCTCCTGGTCGGCCAGCGGGAAGGTGTCCCAAGAGATGGTCGACGGCAGGCGGAAGGCGAAGCCCCCCGATGTATGGCCGTGAAAGATGCCGGTGATGTTGCGGTGTGCCTGAATGAAATCCAGGGTCGCGCGGGTCTCGGGCTCCGACAGCGGGAAGGGGCCGGCGCCGCTCTGTTCGAACTCCAGGCCCCAGTTGCGCGGGAAATTGCGGTTCATGTCGATGCCGCCGATGCCGTCTTCGTTCAATCGTCCATCGCTATCGTCATCAACGCCCTCGCTGACGACGCTATAGAAGACAGCATCCGGCGCCGGGCTTTCAGGCCGCCGCAACATGATGCGTGAGTCATCGGGGCTGACCACCCAACGACCCTCGGGATCCTCGAATCGCATCTGCGTGATCTGTCCGTCGCCGTCGAGGTCGTTGGCGGGGTCCTCGTCAAAAAGACCGTCGCCGTCCTCGTCGTAGGGACGGGGCGTGCTGCGCAGGTTCTGTTCCGAGGTGAGCGCGATATCTGCACCATCCGGATTGAATTTGGGACGAACGTAAAGAGTCCGCTTGTCGACGAGGTTCGTGACTCTGGTGTCTTCGCCGTACTGGCTCAGCAGATACCAGGCGAAATGCAGGGCAACCTCTGCGCCGGTCAGCTCTCCTGAATGAATGTTGCCGTCGTAGTAGTAGCCGGGCTTCTCCAGCGCAGGGCCCATTGCCTCGTTGGTGATCTCGAGCACGAGCAGAGGCGTGCCCTCGAGCGTCTCGCCAATCGAATAGAGCTCGGTGAGATCCGGATAGGCGTCCGCCCAGGCCCGTAGGAGTGCGTGGGTCTCTTCGGTCGAGTGATACTGATCCCATGCCGGGTTCAGAGGATCGGCCTCCTGGGCTTCAGATGGGCTCGAGAGGGCTGAGCTGGCTGAGGGTGCCACGAGGCAAACGACGACAGGAACCATCAGGCAGGCAGGGACAAGCCTCGCGAGCGCGCTCCTCATGCTTTTTCCTCCTTTTTTCGCCAATACCGGGCCAGGCCATGCCACGACATCTCCGGCATTGAGCTCACTTGATAGACGGGAACCTTGTCGGGCGAGAGATTCTGCTCGAGATCCTCGACGACCCACTTGATGAACGCCTTAGTACATTCCTCCGGAGGGGAGCCACTCTGCATTCCCCGGCGAACGTACAGGCTCCACTGCATCAGCCGGGTGCGGAGCTGGTCCAAAGTGCCCGCAACGTTGTCGTCGGCGCCGAAGTGAGTGACGAAGAGGCGCTCTGGGCTCCAGGCTTCGATCTTCTGCAGGCTCTCCTCCCATGCCTCGAGGTCGATGTCGGGGGGTGGGGTAACCGGCAAGGTCACCGGCTCGTTGGCGATGCGAATGCCGGCAGTGTCTCCCACGTAGGCGATGCCCGTGGTCGCGTCGAAGTAGCTGACGTGATGGGATGCGTGGCCCGGTGTGTAGGCCACCGCGAGAGCCCGACCGCCCGAGCTCAGCTCCTCACCACCTGTCAAAACCTCGACGTTCTCCTCCGGTACCGGCAGGAACTCACCCCACATCGCATCCATCTGGTCCCCGTAGATCCGCTTCGCGCTGGCCAAGAGGCGCTCCGGATTGATCATGTGCCTCGCGCCACGCTCGTGCACGTAGACCCTGATATTCGGATTGCGTTTGACGAGTGTCCCCGTTCCGCCGGCGTGATCGAGATGTATGTGGGTGAGTAGGAGATCGGTTACGTCATCGAGGTTGTACCCGCCATGCGCCAGCCCGCGCTCGAGCCCCGGCAAAGACACGGCGGGTCCGGGATCGATCAAAGCAATGCCATCGGCACCCTCGAGCACGGCACAGGCGATGTAGTACTCGTTGCCGAGGTATTCGACGTCTACGAAGCAGGTTCCTTCTGCGATCTGTTGCATGGTGGGCCTGAGATTCCTCTCGATCTTTTTCGATCTCTCGGGTCGGGGCAGTTGCATGGGCCGCGTGCACGACCCTGCTCGATGTAACAGAGGCCGGCGGCTCGATCAAAGGTATGCCAGCGAAACCATCGACCTACAGCTAGGCAAGTGTTCGTTCTTGGGAAAGCAATTCCCCGGTCAAGCGTAAGATCCTACCCACGATCGTCGCCCGCGACCACCCGGGCAATATCCCAAAACCCTTTTGTGGCAAGGGGTTAGAACGGGCGCTCCAGATACCACAGGTGT
>CALAKE010000621.1 GCA_937922775.1 uncultured bacterium
CGTGGATCATCGTCGACCTGCCTGAGAATCTCCTGGATCGCACGCTCGAGCTGCGGGTCGCCGCCCAGAATCACCGACCTGGGATCGTTTTCGACCTCAATGTCGGGATCGACGCCGTAACCTTCGATCACCCACTCGCCATCCGGCGAGCCGAAGCCGAACTGCGGCACATTCACCTGCCCGCCATCGATCAAAGGCCCGTATCCGGTTATGCCGATCACGCCGCCCCAGGAACGCTTCCCGATCAGCGTGCCGAGGCCGGCTTCCTTGAACATTGCCGGAAAGATGTCACCGTCCGAAGCCGATGTTTCGTTCAGCAACGCCACCATGTGGCCGTTGAACATGACCTGTGGGTACGTGCTGGCAGCCTCGGAGGTTCGGTTGAAACCTGTCGCCAGCAACTCGCGTCGCAACCGCTCGATGATCATCGCCGAGACATTGCCACCACCGTTACTGCGCACATCCACGATCAGGCCTTCCTTGCGGGTCTGGCCATAAAACCATTTGATGAACTCGTAGATCCCATTCGCACCCATATCGGGGATGTGCAAGTAGCCGATGCGGCCATCCGTCTCGCGCGCGACGCGCTCGCGATTCTTGGCAACCCAGCTAAAGTAGTTGAGATTTGTCTCGCTGGTGAGCGGGTTGAAGGTAACCTCGCGGGATCCATCGAAGCTCGGCTGATCGTTGACCGTAAATGTGACCGGATCACCCGCCTTGTGGCGAAGCATCTGGTAGGGATTGTCACTACCGCGCAACTCGTCACCGTTGATGGCGAGCACGTAGTCGTCAGCGCCGATGTCGACGCCGATCTCGGTGAGCGGCGAGCGGTACTTGGCTTCCTCGTTGTGGCCCGCGAGGATCTCGGAGATCTTGTATCGATCAGCGTCCGCATCGAGCTCGAAGTGAGCTCCAGGCAAGGCCACGCGCGGGCGTTGTGGAATCTCCCAATCACCGCCGGCTATGTAGGTGTGCGAGACGCTGAGCTCCGAGATCATCTCGCCGATCACGTAATTGAGATCGCTGCGATGGGCCACATGCTGGAGCAACGGACGATACTGGTCGCGTAGAGCCTCCCAGTCGTATCCGTGCATGTTTTCGACGTAGAAGAAGTCGCGGAAACGACGCCAAACCTCGTCGAAAACCTGGTACCACTCCTGCTTTGGGATCCGATCGACGTAGAGCCCGGAGGTCGACACCGGCTTGCCGGAGCCGCCCGGCGCCGCAGAGAAGAGCTGGAAGCTGCCGCCACGGCCGATCAAGGCCTTGGAGCCATCGGCGGAAATCGCGTAGCCGCCGATGCCCTCCGCGAGGGGCTTCGCATCACGGGATTCCATGTTGAAGATCATCAGAGTGGGCGGCACGGTGGAGCCGCGGCCGTAGTAGCCGGGGCCCGACTTGAAGTAGAGCAGGTTGCCCTTGTTGGCCACCAAGCCGCCGTAGTTGTCGGCCTGGACTGGAATCCGGGCCACGCGCTGAGCGAGGCCGTCGAACTCGATCTCGACGTAGTCGTTTTCCGACTCGTCGCTCTCGGCGTCCTGGGTCCCCTCAGCGGCCGCCTCTTCATCACTTTCCTCTTCCTCCGCATCGCTTCCGTCGTCAGCCTCACCCTCGTCGGAGTCCTTCTTGTCCACCGTCACCTCATCGCTCTTCGGCGGGAATGGGTGCGACACGTCCTTGCGCAACGCGAGCGCGTAGATGTAGGTCTCTCGGTCGACCACGAAGTTCCAGTCGAAGGAGCCGAGTTGCGGGGCGAACTCTCGGTCGCTCAAGTAGAAGAGGTAGTTGCCTTCAGGATCCCAGGTGGGACTGAACTCGTTGAAAATGGCGTCGGTGACCCGGCGCACTTGCCCGTCCTCCGCACTCCAGACGTGAATGGAGCTGAAACCGGACTCCTCGTTCAGAGCGAAAGCGATATGGCCGCCCTGGGGGGACCATGCGCCGCCGCCGATGAGACCGTAGCGCTCGTCGGCGATCTCCTGAACTTGCTTGGAATCGACGCTGACGACAAACAGCTTGCCTTCGCTGTTCGTGTAGGCGATGTGCTCGTTGTCGGGCGACCAAGACAGGCCGAACAGGTACGTGGAGTTGCCGTCGGTGAGCTGCTCGAGGTCACCCGTGCCGTCCTGGGCGATCAGGTAGATCTCCTCCTCACCGTCACGGTCGGAGATGAAAGCGATGGTGCTGCCGTCGGGTGACCATCGCGCCCCCTTGTCGTGGGCATCCGACGACTTCGTCAGGTTGCGGGTAGGACCATCCTCTATGGGCGCCGTGAAGACATCGCCACGGGCCACGAAGATCGCTCGCTCACCCTTGGGACTGAGGTCGAAGTCCTCGATGTAGTCGCTCACCTGAATGCGCGACGGGCGCATCGCCAGCCCATCATCGGGAACCGCGATGGAGATGGTCTGCGATCTGCCGGTGTCGGTGTTGAGGACGCGCAACTCGCCGCCGTACTCGTAGACGATTTGGCTCTCACTGTCGGCGGCCGGCCAGCGCACATCCCACGTGGTGCTGTCGGTGACCTGAACGATCTCCTCACTGGTGAGGTCGTAGGAAAAGATGTTCAGCGTTCCCGTGCGGTCGGAGACGAAGTAGATCTTGTCGCCGGCCCACATCGGGTCACGGTCGGTGCGCACGTGGTCGGTGAAGTTCTTCGCCTCATGGGTCTCGAGGTCGAAGGTCCAGAGATCCTGGGCCCAGCCGCCCTCGTAGCGCTTCCAGTTGCGGAAGTCGCGCATGAGCGGCGAATAGAGAATCGTCTTGCCGTCGGGCAGGAACTCGCCGGCACCGGCGTAGGGCATGGGCAAGGGAACCGGCAGGCCGCCGTCGAGATTCACTGTGTACAACCGGCCTTCACCGATACCCTCGGCGTAGCGCAACGAGCGAAACAGCACGGAGTTGCCGTCAGGAGACCAGCCGTAGACCACGTTGTCGAAGCCCCAACGGTGCGGCAAAGGACCCTGCGCCGGATAGTAGGTGAGTTGGCGCGGCACGCCGCCCGTGGCCGGGACTACGTAGACCTGCTCGTCGCCGTCGTACTGCCCGGTGAAGGCAATCCAGCGCCCGTCGGGTGAGAACTTGGCGAAGATCTCCACGCCCGGGTGCGCGGTGAGGCGAACCGCCCTACCGCCGTCCACCGGGGCCAGCCACAAATCACCGGCGTAGGTGAAAACCACCTGGTCCCCAAAGATGTCCGGGAAGCGCAGAAGCTTGGTCTGTGCCACAGCCTCCTCTACTGGAACGAAAGCAACCAGAGCGGCAAGAACTACCAGCGCCCTAACGAGACGATTCGACATGACTTCTCCTCCTTCAATGGGGGCGGAGTATGAATACGAGAAAGGTTGGGTCCCGATGTCGGTACGGTCGCAGAAACACCCGTGGCCCTGATATCCATACGATCACGGAATCAGCAGGGTTCCGAAATCGGCAGATTCACGGGCGGGTTTTTTCGAGAACTGACACAAGAGATTACACCGGGGAGCAACTCGGCACACGGCACCTGGCTGCCCGCGGATCGCCTCGGCGCATCGATCCTGGCGCAGGTACTCAGTGGATCTGTCCTTCTCACGCATCACGGCGCCGACATCTCTCCGATTCGCCCCTCGCGCTAGCCACGGGCGAAGGCGTACATTGTCCGCGGACGGCTCGGCTCGGGCGACCGTCGAAAGGCAAGCGCAGTTGATCGACTTCCTCATACAGATTTGGCCGTATTTGGTCGCCGCCGGCTATTTGATGGTGGGCGCGATCGCCTCGGCTCATGTGGTGCTCTACAAGCGCGACGTACGCGCGGCCATCGGCTGGTTCGGCCTGATCTGGTTCAGCCCATTCGTGGGCGCAGCCCTCTACGTCTTCTTCGGCATCAACCGTCTGCGCAGGAAAGCGACACGGCAGGCAGAAGACGATGGGTTTGATGAACAACTTCATCCGTTGGCGACACCCGGCGCGACCGGCCTGGCGGCATCAGATGAGTCATCGTTCGTCGAGAGCACCGAGCCCCACCTGCTCGGCCTCGGACAGTTCATCGGCAGGGCTACCGGTGTGCCTCTGACCGCGGGCAATCTCATCGAGCCGCTCGTGAACGGCGACGAGGCCTATCCCGCGATGATCGAGGCCATCGCCGGTGCGGAGAGTAGCCTCGCCCTGTGCAGCTACATCTTCGACAACGATCCTGCGGGGTTGATGTTCCTGGACGCGCTCGGCAATGCGACGCGGCGCGGCGTCGAGGTGCGAGTGTTGGTCGATGCGGTAGGTGCCAGGTACAGCCGCCCGCAGATCATCAAGCTGCTGGAAGCGGGAGGCATAACAACGGCCAAGTTCATGGATTCGCCGATGCCCCTTCGCAATCCTTATGTGAACCTGCGCAACCACCGGAAGATCATGGTGGTCGATGGCCGCCTGGCCTTCACTGGCGGTATGAACATTCGTGAAGGGTGCTTGCTGCAACGAAACCCCACACACCCGACGCGAGACCTCCACTTCCGGGTCGAGGGACCGGTGGTCCGAGAAATCATGGACGCGTTCGCCGCCGACTGGAGCTTCACCACGCAGGAACAACTCGAGGGGAAGAACTGGTATCCCGAGATCCCGCGCCGGGGAGTGGCCGTCGCCAGGGGGATTCCCGACGGCCCGGACGAGAACTTCGAGACCATCCGCTGGGCCATTCATGGAGCGCTGTCGGTGGCGCAGCGTTCCGTCAGCATCATGACGCCCTACTTCCTGCCCGACCAATCCTTGATCACGACCCTGAACCTTGCCGCCATGCGTGGTGTCGAGGTGGACGTGATACTCCCGGAGGTCTGCAACCTGCGCTTCGTTCAGTGGGCCTCGATGGCCCAACTCTGGCAGGTTCTCGAACGGGGCTGCCGGGTATGGCTATCGCCGCCACCCTTCGACCACACGAAGCTCATGTTGGTCGACGGCTCCTGGGCCTTGGTCGGATCGGCCAACTGGGACCCTCGCAGCCTGCGGTTGAACTTCGAGTTCAATGT
>CALAKE010000622.1 GCA_937922775.1 uncultured bacterium
TTGCCGTAGAGCTTCTGCCGGCCATGGTTGAGGACGTACGTCGGACTGCCTTCGACTCTGTACTCATCGCGGAGCTCGATGTCGCGGCAGAGAGCAGCCATCGCCTCGCCCTTCCTCAGCTTCTTCTCGACCGCGCTCAGCGGCAGCGCCATTTCCTCTGCCAGACGCCTGAGGCAATCCATGTCGGAAATATCCTCGCCGTCGCGAAAGAACGCCCGCCGGACGCGCCAGGCAAGCTCCTCAGAGGCACACCGAGCACCCGCTGCCGCATCCGACTCGGCGCCGATCTCGTCTTCCTCCTCGAGTAACTGGACCGCCTTGATCAGATGGTGACTGACGGCGGAGGAGGTCGGCACAGTCTTCGTCCAGACGTCGGGACTCAGCTCAATATGCGGAAACTCCCTGCAGATCTCGCGAACATGCTCGCAGTATCCCGGGAACCCACCGCGATCATCCCACCCCACCCCGATGCGGTGTGCCGTCGATCCGAAAATGGGAATGAAATGCTGGGTGAGCTCGATCTCGCTGCCGAACTGGCCCAAGAGCTCGTCGAGCCGGATCTGAGCAACGTAGGCCCAAACGCACAGCGTGTCGGAGAAGTATGAGATCTGGATCTTTTCGGACATTGGCTGATTTGTGAAGCCTCCCACTGGCGCTTAGGCTGTTTCGAGATTCGCCGGTGAGTCTTCGGGCTCTGGAAGCCAACCGCGGTGCACGCCTCCGGATGAGTAACCGTACCCGGAGGAGGGCGGGGGGACAACACGCGCATCACCAGGCTCTCCCCACGAAGGACGAATGCCCTCGACAGCTTGATTCCTGCATCCCCAGGGGCCGAGAATGGGCACCCTATGAAGAAGCTGATTGTCGGCATTTCAGGGGCCAGCGGCATCATCTACGGAATCCGCCTCTTGGAGGTTCTCCGTGATCTGCCGTACGTGGAGACCCATGTCGTCGTTTCGAGCGCCGCTCGGCTGACCCTATCCCTGGAAACCGAATACCCACAGGACGTGATCGAGACCCTAGCAGACAAGACCTACAAGACGCGCGACGTGGCAGCGGCAATATCATCCGGATCCTTCAAGACCATCGGTATGGTCGTGGTCCCGTGCTCAATGAAGACCCTGTCGGGAATTGCCACTTCCTACGCCGACAATCTCCTGCTGCGGGCAGCAGACGTGGTTCTGAAGGAGCGCCGTAGGCTGGTTCTCGTGGCTCGAGAGACCCCTCTACATCTCGGACACCTCCGACTCATGACCCAAGTGACAGAAATGGGCGCAGTCGTACTGCCGCCCGTTCCGGCGTTCTACCATCGCCCGCAGACGATTCAGGATATTGTCGACCCTACGATCAGCCGAATCCTCGACCTGCTTGATATCGAGTTGGATAGCGAGCTTGTCGAGCGTTGGCAGGGATCGCCCCACGAATAGCAGCCGTCGGCCGCCGGCGGCGACAGGAGATTTGCTTGAGGAAGAAACCGACATGGTCGGGACGCCCTTCGAACCGCGGAGGTGCCGGCAGGAAGAGCGCGGCATCTGATCAGGCCGGCGCTTCGAGCGAAGCCGATTCGCATTCCGAGGACGTCGTCGAGCCTGAAGACTCACTTCCGGAGATCACCCTCGAACAGCTTCCCCAGCCGCTGCAAGAGGCAGCCGCCCGAGCTGGATGGACCGAGCTTACGCCGGTTCAGGCCAAAGGGATCCCGTACCTCCTCGTCGGCCGCGACCTGATGATCCAATCGCGCACCGGCAGCGGAAAGACGGGGGCCTTCATCCTGCCCATCATCGAGAAGATCGATACCGAGGACCTCCGTTGTCAGGCACTCGTCCTGGTTCCCACTCGCGAGCTCGCCAAGCAGGTGGTCACACATGCCGAGACCCTGAGCGGTCCCGGCGGAATGCGCCCTGTGGCGGTGTATGGAGGGGTCGACTATGGCCCCCAAATCGACGCTTTTCGTCGCGGTGCACCTCTTGTGGTTGGCACTCCCGGCCGGATACTCGACCACCTGCTGAAGGGCAATCTCTCACTGGACGGCCTCAAAATTTTGGTTTTCGATGAGGCTGACCGGATGTTGTCGATGGGCTTCTACCCGGACATGAAGCGGTTGCAGCAGTTTCTGCCCAATCACCGCATCAGTGGCCAGATGTTCTCTGCCACGTTCCCGTCGAGGGTGCTACGACTGGCCGGGCAATTCCTCGATACTCCCGAGTTTTTGAGCTTGAGTCGCGATCGCGTGCATGTGGCGGCCACCGAACACGTCTACTACGACGTCCCGGCGATGAAGAAGGATCGCAACCTGATCCGGATCATTGAAATGGAAAACCCGACCTCGGCGCTCATCTTCTGCAATACCAAGGCAAACGTGCACTATGTCTCGGTCGTATTGCAGCGCTTCGGCTACGATGCCGACGAGCTCAGCTCCGACCTGAGCCAGAACGCCAGAGAGAAGGTGCTGGATCGAGTGCGGCGAGGGAAGCTGCGCTTCCTCGTAGCCACGGACGTCGCAGCGCGTGGCATCGACATCTTCGAGCTTTCGCACGTGATTCAGTACGAGCCCCCGGATGACCCCGAGGCGTACATTCATCGCGTCGGCCGCACAGGGCGGGCCGGGGCAACCGGCGAGGCAATTACCCTCGTTTCAGGTATCGAGAGAATCGAGCTGCAAAACATCGGCCGCCGGTTCGGCATCGATTTGTTAGAACGCACGGCACCTACTCCCGAGGAAGTACGACAGATGGTCACCGAGCGAATAACGGCCCTACTCGAGGCACAACTTCGCGACCGTGACCGCTTGCAGACGGAGCGCATGCAACGCTTCGTCCCCCTGGCCCGCAGCTGGGGAGAGACGGAAGACGAGGTGGCGATCGTCGCCATGCTCCTGGATGACTACTATCAGGCAAGCCTGAACGCGCCACCGGAGGAGCCCGCATCCGAGAGTCCCCCCGAGCAGCCCAATAAGGCTGGCGACCGGCCACCACGCCGCTCCAAAGGCAAGCGACGCACCCGGCGAGGTCGATGACGCACCTGGTCGAAAAGTACCTCGAACGTGTCGGGCCCCGGCTCAGCACGATTCTTCTGCTCACCCTCCTCGTTTGGATCTGCATAGCCCTCGGCGTGGTTCTGTATGCCTTGGGCATGGGTGTCTACCGCACCGTCATGATCACGCGGGAGGCATTCGACGGCGAGCCACGTGTGATTCTGCTGTCCGTGGTGATCTGGGTCTTCGTCCTGCTTTCCCTGCCGCTGGGGTGGGCGGCCCGCCGCGTCTGGCAGGAACACCGGGGTGAACGCTGGGGGTCCGAGGGGGCGCTGGACCGCCTAGAAAGACAGCTCTTTCCCGACGAGCAGCAGGCCAACTACACGGAAAACGCACGGGAGCGCCTGGCGCTACGAAGCCTGAGCGCCATGGAACTGGAGGTCCTGGGCGAGCTGCAGTCCTCCGACCTGACCATTGAGGAGCGGGTCATCGCGCTCGAATCGCGCATGGCTTCTCGGGAAGAAGAAGGCTCGTAGGAGTCGGGCTCGAGGCCCTGCGCTAGCGTAGGCTCGCAAGCTCCTCTTCAGCCTTCTCCCATTCGGCCATCATCTCCTCAACCTCCGACCGGAGCTGCTTCTGTTCCTCTTCCAGCCTCCGAACTTCGGACGGCTGGCTGCGCTCGTAGAATGTCGGATCGCAGAAGACCTGATTGATCTCTTCAATACGGGCTTCAGCGCTCTCGACCTTTGCCAGGAGTTTTGCGCTGCGGTCCCTCACCTGTCGGATCCGGTTCTTGGAGACCTTCTTCGACTTCTGCCCTTCCCCGCCTGCATTCGCAGCATCGCCTGCGGCGGTCGCCTTCGCCTCGTCGGCCTCCTCCTTGGCACGTCTCTTTTCTCTGCGCGCCTTCAGAACCACGGTGTCGATGTCGAGGTGATCGTCACCGCAGTAGTGCACGTATTCCTCATACGTGCCCTCGTAGTCGAGGACCTCCCCCGGCTTGATCTCCAGGATCCGAGTCGCCAGCCGGCTGACGAACCAGCGATCGTGCGAAACAAAGATCAACGTCCCCGGAAAACTCTGCAGGCCTTCCACTAGAGCCTCGATCGATTCCAGATCGAGGTGGTTGGTGGGCTCGTCCAAAACCAGAACGTTGGGCTGCTGGATGGCTAGCTTGCAGAACACCAACCGGGCCGCTTCTCCCCCTGAGAGGGCCTTTAGCGGCTTCTTGGCTTCGTCCCCTGAGAACAGCACCCTGCCCATCTGGTTCCGTACGTATCCGATCAACTCACCGGGGCAGAACTCCCAGACCCAGGCCTCCGCGGTCCTGTTCTCCGGTTGCAGTTGATCCCGATGATCCTGGGCGAAGTAGCCGGGATGAGTCTCGTAGCCCCACTCGACCTCGCCGGCGTCGGGCGCCATCTCGCCCATCGCGATTTTCAGCAATGTCGACTTGCCGATGCCGTTGGGGCCCATAATCGCCAGCCTGTCACCCCGGCGCACGGTCAGATCGACACCATGCAGAACCTCGTTGTCAGCGAATGCCTTCTTGATCCCCTCCAGCTTCAGTGCCTCACGACCGCTGGGCCGCTTCTGCTGCAGATTGAAGCTCGGGTAGCGGCGGGAGCTGGGGGGTAGCTCTTCGAGCCCGGCGGCCTTCTTCTCGATCAGTCGAAGCTTGCTCTGCGCTTGCCTCGCCTTGCTGGACTTGGCCCGAAAGCGGTCGATGAAGTCTCTGTGGTGGGCAATCTCCTTTTCGCGCTTGCCGATCTCCTTCTCCCGACGATCGCGCTCGGCCTGCTTGGCCGCCATGAATTTGCTGTAGTTCCCCTTGTAGGGGAGAACCGTTTGGTAGTCGACATCGAGAATATGGGTGCAGACGAAATCGAGAAATCGATGGTCGTGGGAGATCACGAGTGCCGGCCCGGGGAACTCCTGCAGAAACTTCTCCAGCCAGCGAATCGAGAGAATGTCTAGATGGTTGGTGGGCTCGTCGAGCAGCAGGATGTCAGGAGAGCCGGCAAGTACCTGAGCCAACAGCACTCGCAGCCTGAATCCTCCAGAGAGAGTGGAGAGCGGCTGGTGGTGCAGCGCGGTCGGCAAGCCCAACCCTTCGAGAATCTCGGCAGCACGAGCCTCGGCGGCGTAGCCATCGTGACGCTGGACTGTCTCTTCGAGCTCGGAAAAGCGCTCGGCATCGAAGCGATCAGGGTCCTCGGCCAGTAGCGCCTCTTTGGCGGACATGGCTTGCCAGAGCTCCTGGTTCCCCATCATCGCCACCCCGAGAATCGCCTCGTCCTCGAACATGAACTGGTCCTGGCGCAGCACCCCGAGCTTGAGGCGGCGTGGTACCGATACCGATCCCTCGCTGGGCGACTCAACGCCCGCGAGAATATTCAGGAGCGTGGTCTTGCCTGAGCCGTTGGCCCCCACCAGCCCATATCGTTCTCCAGGGTTGAGCTGGAAGGAGACATCGGTGAACAGGACCTGGGCGCCAAAGGACTTACCGAGACCAGAAACGGAGATCATCAGAAGGTTGGTTGTTGAATGTTGTGGGGGGACAGGATCCAGAGACCGAGATTCCTTCTCCAAACAACAGATTGTGGCACAACGTTGGCCTACCTGATGACCAATACGCGATCCTGGGGTGGGTAGAGCCACTGGATGCCG
>CALAKE010000623.1 GCA_937922775.1 uncultured bacterium
TGGATGCCGGCGTGGCGGTCAGCCTCGGCGCCGACGGCGCGCCGTGCAACAACGCTCTCGATATCTTCCGTGAAATGCGCCTCGCCGCACTCATCCACAAGGCAGGAGGGGATCCCGAAGCAGTGCCCGCCGGCACAGCCCTGGACCTAGCTACCCGAGGGGGCGCCAGGGCGCTGGGTTGGGAAGGCGATATGGGAGCTCTCGTGCCAGGAGCATGGGCCAATGTGGTTATCGTCGACCTGCGGCGGCTGCACACGACACCGCGGCACGACCCGGTTTCGACCTTGGTCTACAGCACCCGAGCCGCCGACATTCGCGATGTCTGGCTCGCAGGACGCCAGGTGGTCGAAGAGGGACGCCTGACACTGTGGGACGAGGATGAGGTGCGGGCGGAGGCTGACGAGGAGGCGCTTCAGCTTCACCGGCGAGCCGGCCTGGCGTAGCCGGTTGTTCTCATCATCCTCGTGGCGCGACCGCAGAAGTGCTTCCGCATACCTCTAGAACTCGACCTGGCCTCTCCAGCTAAACGTCCAGATCGTGGCCTCTTGGTCGATCGTGGCATGGATGACGTTGAACATCATTCGCGTCATCTTGTTCCAGTGCCAGTTCACCCCGACCGTGATGTCGTCGAGCCGGTCTCCAGGAATCGCCGAGTCCTCCGGTTTGGCGTCGGAACCAAGGTCGAGCATCGAGTAGCGAAGGCCAACTTCCCAACCACCAGGACCGCCCTCCAAGAAAGGACTCTTGACTGTGACGCGTCGGAAGACACCGTTGCGGTAGGCACGATGCTCGCCGGTAATCCAATAGCTGCCATAGAGATACCAGCCCAGGTAGCTGGGATTGATACCGTCCTCGGTCGTCATCCAGGCGGGCTTGTACTCACCTTGTAGCGAGAAGGAGTCGTAAACGAATGCGCCCTCGATGCTGGCAATGGTCGAGCTTTGGAGCGCGAGCTTGCCCGTGCTGATGAAATAGGGTGCCAGATGCGTTTCCGGTCTCTGCCGGAATCGCGTCGGAATCGAAGGCTCACGGGGCCCGCGCCTGAGCGCGAAGGCTACGTGGAGGAGCCTGCGACCATCGTCCGACTTGACGGGCAAGCCATAGACGCGGCCGGTGAAGTTGTAGCCGGAGAGACGGCCAATGTCGGTATCCGCAATAGTCGGCTCGTTCTGGCCGACGCCACTGCTATCGGTGTCACGGAAGATTCCGACCCCGTAGCCGAACTGGTCCCAATTGCCATGTACCAGAAAGCCCGAGTTCCGCGACGAGTCAAAGATCGTTGGCAAGGCCCTTTCGATGAAGGTGATGTACTTGTCGCTGGTCAGCTCTTCCAGCCCGAATGGCTCCTTGGTGTGGCCGAAGCGGACGCCGAAGTGCGGGTGCCGGTAGCCGAAATACAGGTCCTTGACCACGTTGCGGGCGATGTCCCACTGGGCTTTGAACTCGATCTTCTCGTACATGTAGCCGCTGACGAAGATCTGGGCGCGGCGGAACTCGGTACCATCCTCGATGGGCCCGGGAACGAACGGATCGACCTCCGAGTCGTCGCCGAACCAGTCCCAGTCGTACTGGATTCGGCCTCCAAGACGAACCTGGAATTTGCCGTCGTTGGTCTCCATGCGGACGCCGTCCGCCCAGAAGACGCGGAACCCGCTCGGGTCCTCTTCCTCTTCCTGGCTGGAGCCACGGCCCGCTGTGGATTTTTGGCCATCCACTCGTTCCGCGACGAGGGCCTCAGCCGCCTCCTGCGCTCCTTCCCGAAGGCCCTGCTGTTCCGGCATCGCAGCGCCGCTACCTTGCGCCCAGACCGGCCCGGCGAATGCCAGGGCCGCGAGAACCACTACGACGATGTTGCCTACTCGTTTCATGACTCAGTCCTATGAATGGGAGAGCTCGTTAAGGTGAGGCTAGAGCCGATCTATGAAGATTGAATGAAGAGCGAATGAATTGAGAGTGAATGCGCCAGAATGCAGCGTTTCCGGCTGTGATTCCGAGGAAGGTCGGTCCGGCTCCGTCGTGGTCGGGATCAGGTCGCCAGGGGCAGCAGAACCGTGAAAAGAGAGCCGCTCGCCACACGGCTCTCGACGCGAATCTCGCCTCGCAGCCCTCGCACGAGGTGTTTGACGATCGAGAGCCCGAGTCCCGTCCCGCCCAGCTCTCGCGACCGAGCCTTGTCGACTCGGTAGAATCGCTCGAAGATCCGCTCGAAGTCGCCTCTCGGGATGCCAATCCCGCTGTCCTCGACCTCCAAGGATGCTCGGAATTCCTCCTGCGACAGCCGCAAGCTGACCGAGCCACCCTCCGGTGTGTACTTGATGGCATTGTCGAGAAGATTGTCGAGAATCTGGATCAGGGCCTCATCGTCGCCCTGGACACGGACCGGATGGCCCGGTAGCTCGAGGGAGAACTCCAGGCGCTTGGCGGCAATCGCCGGCTCGTGCCGCTGCGATGTTTCACGGATCAGCGGCACCCAGTCGATCGGCGTGAGCGGAATTGCCTCGCCCGAAGCCTCGACCTGCGCCAGGCTCAGGAGGTCGCTCACCAGGCTCGTCAACCGATTGACCTGGTCCTCGATCTTTCCCAGAAAGCGCATGTTGTTTTCTTCGTCGTGGATCGCACCCGACAGGAGAGTTTCTACGTATCCCTTGATCGAGGTGAGTGGCGTCTTGAGCTCGTGCGACACATTGGCCACGAAGTCCGTCCGGATCTGCTCGAGTCGCCGCAGGTTGGTGATGTCATACAGCACCACAACGACCCCCCCTTCCTCGTCTGCTTCGAAGGGCGTGGCGCGGGCATCCATGACGATGTCACCGCTGCGGCCGTTTACGGTTAACTCCGCTCGGCCGGGAGTCTGCTGGGCGCCAGCCGCCCGCAGGAGCTCATGGAGCTCGGGCGCCACGGCGAGGTTGGACAGCATCTGGCCCTCGACGATCGCGGCATCCACGTCGAGCAATCGTCCAACAGCCCGATTGCAGAACACGACCCGCCCTTCGTGGTCAACGGCAAGGACTCCCTCCTGCATTCCGGCGACCATGGCACCGAGGCGGGCGCGCTCGTGGCCGAGGCTGGCGATCCGGCGCGTGAGCTCCTCCGCCAGGCGATTCAGCGTGCCCCCGAGCACGCCGATCTCGTCACCTGGGAGCGACTCGACCCGGCGGCCGTAGTCTCCCTTTCCGAAAGCTTCGGCCACCTCGGTCATCTCGCTGATCGGCGAGGTGATCCTCTGAGCCACGACCAGGCCAATGGCCAGCGCCACCAGGACTCCGATCCCGGCCCCAAAAAGAACGGTTGCCCTGAGCGCTGACAGGCGAGAGTCGACATCCGAAAGGGGAATGGAGATACGCACCACGCCGATCATGTCGCCGGAATCCCGCACGGCTCGTGCCACATAGAGCAGAGATTCCCGCAGCGTATTGCTGAAGCGGCGTGAAACGCCGAACGGATTCGTCAGTGCCGAGACGATCTCTGGACGATCACCGTGGTTTTCCATCTCCGCCGGCGCCTCAACGGAATCTGCCATCACCACTCCTGTTGGCAGAACGAGGGTGATTCGCGTTCCGGTTTCTTGTCCGAGACGCTGGATCTGGCTCTGGATGTCGCCTGCGGCCTCGTTCCTGAAGGCCTCGGCGGCGTGCGGTGCGACGAGCAGGGCCATGTTCCGCAGGCCGGCCTCGACATCGTCGATCAGGGCGGAGCGAAGCTGCTGCTGCACCGCAACCCCGATGATCGCCGAGGTGATGAGCACGAGTAGCGCATAGGTGATGTAGAGCTTCCAGAAGAATCGTGAGCGGAGCACGTGGCGCTCCCAGGGTCCTGACTGGCCGTGATGGAACTGTGGTGGGTCGGGTTGCTTCTAGTCCTTGTACTTGTAGCCGATGCCCCGCACCGTGACGATCAGGTCGGAGGTCTCCTTCATTTTTCTCCGGATCGCGGCGACGTGAACGTCTACGTTACGCTCGGCGATCATATAGCCGCCGGCGGTGATCTGACCGATGAGCTGTTCGCGGGTGAAGACGCGTCCCGGGCTGCCGGCGAGCGCTCGCAGGAGTCGATACTCGGCCAAGGTGAGATCTACTTGCTCGTTGTTGAGCAGCACCTCGTGCCGGTCGCTATCGATGACGAGCCCATCCCGCTCGATCCGTGAAGATGCCTCCTGCGGACGAACATCGGCGCGCCGGAGAACGGAGTGGATGCGAGCGATGAGCTCCTTGACGCTGAAGGGCTTGGTGACGTAATCATCGGCGCCGAGCTCGAGGCCGAGCACGACGTCGCTTTCCTCGCCCTTGGCGGTGACCATGATGAGCGGGGTGTGTTTTGTGTCTTCACGGCCGCGCAGGTCACGACACACGTCCAGGCCGGATGTACGGGGCAACATCAAATCGAGCAAAATCAGCGAGGGGCGGTATTCGGCCGCCTGTGTCTTGCCTTCCTCGCCGGTCTTGGCGACGCAAACCTCGAAACCCTCGCGCTCGAGGTTGTACTGGAGCAGCTCGACGATATCGGGATCGTCCTCGATGACCAAGATTCTCTGTGTGCCCATGACGACCTGAATGGTACACAAGAATCTCGGATTCAACACGTCAGAGGGTCGTGGTTGCAAAGGCGGTCGGTCGGGTGGCATGCAGGGCCTGTTCAGGGGGCTACGCGCTGCGCGCGCCCTATCCGGGTAAACGCCCC
>CALAKE010000624.1 GCA_937922775.1 uncultured bacterium
TCCAGGTGGCCCGCGAGGGCGTCGGCCTTGATGCCCAGAAGCCCTCTCACCACCGGTAGGAGGGAGAGCGCCTGCGATGATGCCTGCTGCGTCAGCCGACCACTCTCGAGGAACACGTCGCCGTCGAAGGCGTCGCCCAGGTAGCCGAGATTGCCCATGGGATAGAGATGCAAGTTGTCGAAGAGGTGAAGCTGCGCCGGGGTCGCGCGGCGGCTCTGGTACTCGGCCAGCGACGTCCAGCCGGTGAACACCGGCGACACGGCGCCGCGGCGAAGGTCTGCGGGATCGTAGAGGGGGTTGGAGGCCTCGATCATGCGGACACCCCAGTCAGTGGACATCTCCGCTGAGGCGGCGCGGTCGAGCAGGGGCATCACCAGAGCTGAGTCGAGCAGGTCGAATCCGGCTGCCTGCAGGCCCAGCAAGGCCGTGGGCATGATCGTCGGGAGCTCGCGCGGGATACCGTCGACCTGGATGCCATGAAAGAAGGCGCGCCCCGTAGCATCCCAGAGGTCGGCGTTCAGGGCCTGTCGCGTGGTGCCGACGTGGTCGGCGCAGGTCGTCGCCAATGCGACGTCACCCATCTGTGTCGCCAGCCGGTTGCACGCCTGCAACGCCGCAGCCCACAGCCCGTTCAAATAGAAACTGCTCTTGATTTCCGGTTCCGAGTCCTTTGTCGTCCAGTCCACCCCGGCCACCGCGGCGTCGAGCAACCCATCGTTGTCGAGATCAGCGGCCAGCGAGAAATTCAGGGCGGCCAGTGCGGCTGGCCACAGCGCAGCCAGAAGATCGACATCGCCCGTTGCGCGCACGTGATGCTCGAGGCCGATCAGAAACAGAAGCGTGCTCTCCGGGTCCTCGTACTGCATGCCCCAGGAAGGAGAGACAACCTCAGGTATTCTGCCGCTGGCGTCCTGATAGCGGGCCAGGAACTGCAGAGCCTCGCGGGTCAGGTCGGGCCGGCCGATGACATCCGCTGCGAGACCGACCCAGACGGCGTCTCGGCCCATATAGTCGGCCGCGCCCTCGGGCGAGAATTGGGCGGCCCCGCCTTCCGGAGAAATCTCTTCGCCTGCAGTCGAATCCGCCGAAACCTCTGAATCTGTCAGAGCCGTAGCGGAAAACCCCCTGACCAGTCCCGCGCCGAGGCCGGGAGTCGCCGTACGTGAGGACTCCATGCCGATTTTCGCCCAGCGGAAGGCCGCGTCGAACTCAGGGTCGGGCGTCGTAACCTCGAGGGTCGTGGCGAGCACTTCGCGAAAATACGCCGCGTTTCTGGCCCACACGGCGGCTGGCTCCGCAAAGACCGCATCGAGGGCTTGCCGGGTAGTCGTGTCATCCGCCATGCCTCCCACGACCACGAAAGGCAGAAGCGACTCTCGTGCGGGATCGAACGGCACCTGTATCGCCAGGGTGGGCGTCACCAACGGCTCGTCAACGGCGGGCTGATCGATCGCCGGGGGCACAAGCCGCCCGTCTACGAGATGCAGGGTCGGCTGAAAGCCGGTGATGGTGACGCTCGGTTCCCGGCCGAAGCCGGCAATTGCATTGAAGGCGCCGCTGCGGTCGCGCCAGACACCGAGGTGGGCGCCGTCGTCCCAGTCGACGTAGAGAGGGCCCAGCATCGGCGGCTCGTGGGGTCGCGATGGCCTGGAGTCGGGCTCCCATGTGGCAACGACCTCGACCGGCCCGGGGTACTGGATCTCGAAGAGAATCAGCATGGCAGGCCGCGTCCGGTCGAGCGCGACGTGCAGATCTACTTCGAGGCTGTCATTGCTGTAGGTGAGGGTGTTGCCCTCTGGTCGTACGGTGAAAACACGCTCACCAGGGCTCGAATCAAGCCAAATGACAGGCCCATCGGGGGGCGCGACTCCGAAGCGGAGGTTGCGAAGGAGGCGCAGCGGATGAACCCAAAGCTCATCGATGCGACCGGATTGAGAGCCCACGACGTGTGCTCGGTTGCTCGCCAGTGTAAAGATGTCTTCGCCTGGGTCCTCGCGGGAGAGATCGAGACCGGAGCGTGCGGCACGTAGCGCGTCGAGCACGGCGGGGTCATCGCTCCAAATCGGTGGCTCGGTAGCCGGGGCGTCCATTGCAAGAACATCAGTACGCAGAGACTCGCGGTTCCAATAGCTCGTCTCGGTGAGGATGGCGGGCAGTGGTAGCTCCTCGAGGGCGACAACCTGGGGGTCGGTGGTCGGACGCTCCTGCGCCTCCAGCGCCGCAGCGTCTGCGTCGAGCTCACTGTCGGATGCCGGCACCAGGGGGGCGCCCGCCGATGCGATGCCGATGCCGGCTGCCAGTGCAGTCTCATTGCCCGCCAAATAGTCGATGGCGTCGGTGATGAGAAGCTCGAGCTCCGTGCGGTAACGGTTTCCTGAGTCCGCAAAGTGGCAGTCGGCGCCCAGCGTCAGGACGGAGCCCCCGGGTCGGTCTGCAGTGGGCGGATACTCGACACCGACCTTTGTGCCGGTATCGACCTCCAAGCCGCTTTTTCGCAGCGCCCACACTCTGCCCTCGGCGGGCCACCGATCGCCCGTGTAGACGGCCGTGGCGTACCTGTGCCCGGGTGTGTAGCTGGCGGTCAGAGTGCCGCCCCAGAAACGGCGCAGAACGGGATGCCCGAGGTTGGACTGGGGGCCACCGACCGATGCCGCAGCGCCCTCCTCGAAATCGAATATCTCCGCTCGGTCGGGTGGCTCGGCTTCGAGGCCAAGAGGGACTACGTAGGGCGCGGCAAGCGAGGTCAGCAACACTCCACCGTCGCCTGCTAGGTGGCGACGAACCGCAGACATTACCGCCGGCCGCACGGCCGCCGAGGACAGGCCGGGACCTTCGGCGTAGTGCCACCACAGGACCGCCCCCTCGGGCAGGCGGGCCCGCGGCAGGTCGATAATCTGCACCGCTTCGACGGCGAAGGTCGGAACCGAGCGCATCCACTCCAGCGCGGCGGCTTCCTCTTCCGGCAACGAGCCCTCTGGCCCGTCCATGAGGAACGCGACAACCTGTTGATCCCCAGTGACCACGACCGTGGAAGATCCGCCGAATGAGGGCCAATCGCCCGAGCATGCCGG
>CALAKE010000625.1 GCA_937922775.1 uncultured bacterium
CAGACGTGGAGGGCGCGACGGATGCGTTTTCTGCCGGCTGCTGGCCCCCCATCGCTAGCGGCAGTAGGGCGGGGAAGAGGAGGAATGTCAGGCTGAGGAACGTGTTCCGGGGCCCAGACGATCGGGCTTGTGCGAGGGATATCATGGTCGAGAGCTCTTAGGTGGACCCGCTACCAGTGCGGAGCAAGTCTTGAATATATATGGATTCTATATGGACATTATATGGAACTCAAGGAAGCCAGGGAGACCGCAGCAGCAGCGACTCACGCGAGAGCCTGTGCAACTGCCCAGACTGCAGATTGTGCTTCGAAAGGATGGCCAGGTGAGGCTAACATTACCCACCAGACCCATTGTGTAGCTAGTAGGAGCCATCAAGGGCCATGCTAGTACCCGAGTTGAGCAGGAGGTAGCGGTGGGCCTTTTCAAGAAGGTCCTCGGAAAAGAGAAAGCCGAGGAGGCCGAGCCGACAGTGGCTGGGGACGCCGTGCTTGATGATACTACGTCAGGGTCCGCCGAGGCGGCCGCGATCGGAGAGGCGGAGACATCCGGTAACGGACACGGCACCGACGAGCAGCGGAATCCAGCCTGGAAGGCGGAAGCACGGAAGCTCAGCGATAAGGGGCAGGCCTCATTGGAAAGTGGCGACTCGGAAGATGCCGTGCTGCACCTTCTCGAGGCGCTCAAGATCTACGAGGCGAACGAAGATGAGCGCAACGCTCTCGGTGTCTCGCAGTCGCTTGGGGCCGCACTCTACGACCTGGGCCGCCAAAACGAAGCCGTTAGCGTGTGGGAAGAGATCATTAGCCGCGGCTGCGAGGACAGGCCCACATACGAGCGGCTCATCGACCACTACGAGGGCCTGGAGCGCTACGACGATGTTAGTCGAGTGCGCCTGCTGATGGACTCGATCGCCTAACCCGTATCTCTCATCTTCCGCTCATCGTTCTGGCAGCGACCGCCATCGACCGTCCTCTCTAGCCTGCCAGGCTCAAGCCAATTCGACGATTTGCGGTCGATGGCCCTCCGCCTCGAGAAAGCGCACGAGGTCTGTGGCAGCAATGGCGGTGGTCCTGGCGTTGTCGAGCGGGTGGAAGTTGAGAGTGTCCGCATCCAGCATGGCTCTCTCGAGCACCACCCGAACTCTCCCACCGGTGTCGTTGATGACTCCAAATGGAGTGACCGCTCCCGGAATGACACCCATGTGCTTCATCAGTCGGTCGGAGCTGCCAAACGAGAACCTGCCCGCCCCGAGGAGATGAGCCAACTCTTTCAAGTCGATCGCGCGATCCTCGGAACACACCACCAACCACATTGCCCCTTTCTTGTTACGCAGGAAGAGGTTCTTGGTGTGGCCACCGGGGAGCTTTCCGCGTAGGGCCTTTGCCTCTTCAACCGTGAACACCGGCGGGTGCTCTACGGTGTGAGTCTGAATCTCGAGATCCCGGAATCGTGCAAACAGGTCATCGGGAGTTGCCGGCGAACTACCATCGGCCAGCAGTCCCTCTGGTTCATCGGGCATAAGCGTCCTCTCCTGCCGTTCGTCCGCAATTGCGAGCACGTTAGCCGGGGGGGGAATCTCCTTCAACTGCGACATCATTGGAACTCGGGTGCCTGCGGGCATTACCATGGGACACAGGACCGAACAGCGAGCCTGGAGGTAGCATCGTGGACAGACCCGTCGTCATATCCCTGGCCATGGCCGGGGTGCTCATCATCGGCCTCATCATCTACATCCTCTTCTTCCGGGGGCCGGCGGAACCTGAGCCTGAGCCGGTCCCTGTCCCCGAGCCTGCTGAGGCCGAGGTCGTGTCAGAGGGGGAGGATGCTGGCCCCGAGGCGATCAGTTTGCCTACGCTAGATGAGAGCGACGGATTCGTGCGGCTCATGGCGGAGGAGCTGTCAGCAAACCCCCGGTTGGCAGAGACACTCGCTACCGACGAGCTGGTCCGCAAGTTCGTTGCTGCCGTGGTCAACATCAGCGCCGGCGAGACACCGGCCGCACATTTGGGCGTGCTCGAACCCGAGGGTGAGTTTCACGCGGTCATGAAGGACGGCAGCCTCATCCTGGACCCCGCTAGCTACAGGCGCTACGACTGGCTCTCCGACACGTTTGCGTCATTGAACACGGCGGGAACCGTGCAGCTCTACTATCAGCTCAAACCCTTGTTGGACGTGGCCTATCGTGACCTCGGTTACCCGGACGACGATTTCCACGATGCCCTGCTGGCTGCAATCGACGAGCTTGTCGCGACGCCGGTCATCGAAGGGGATATCGAGGTGGAGAGCGGGGTGCTCTCCTATCGATACAGGGACCCGGACGTCGAGTCGTTGACTGAGGTCGACAAGCACCTACTCAGAATGGGGCCGGAGAATGTCAGGGCGATCCAGGAGAAGCTGCGGGAGCTGAGAGTTGCGCTCGCGGTCAGCCGCTGAGGGTTGATGAATGGCCGACGACTTCAGCATGGTCTCTCCGGAGAGCGACAGGGCAATTGCCGGTATCTGCCACGCAGGCGGCACCAATGCCGACATTCCGGTGCAGTAGCCGCGCTCTTCGAGCCTGCCTCCTAGCGAATACTCTACGGGTCGTAACCGTGTGATCAGCTTCTAGTCTGGAAATGGCAGCGCTCCCCCGAAAGCGATTCCAAAGACGATGTCAGATCGATTTGTAGCGCGCGGCTCGGCAGCTGCCCCTCTCGGGTATTCGTGCCTGCTTCTCCTCGCCCTTCTGATCCTGCCCGTTGCCTGTGGTGATGGGGAGAATGCCGGCCATCCGGCCGCGGTCGCCGAGTCTGGAGGCGCTAGTTCAGCATCAGAGGTGGACCTCGAGGTCTCCGACACTGACCTGGCTGAGCTGGCAGCAAGCACCCCGCACGTGCTTGCCGAGGCGGGAATTCCAGGAATCTCGATAGCGGTCTATCGCCGTGGGGAGCCCGTTTCGACCCGGGCGTTCGGCCTCACCAACACTGATAGCGGTGAGCAGGTCGGTGAAGACACCGTGTTTGAGGCGGCGTCCCTCAGCAAGCCCGTGTTTGCCTATGCGGTGATGCGTCTAGTCGAAAGAGGAGCCCTCGATCTCGACGTGTCGCTGGCTGATATCTATCCGTACGACCGCCTGGAGCACGAGCCCCGATATGTTCAAATCACCCCGCGTATGGTGATGAGCCACAGCACGGGGCTGCCGAACTGGGGCGGCGACCGTCTGGAGTTGGGCTTTGACCCCGGAACGGAGTTCAGCTATTCGGGCGAGGGCTTCGTGTTCCTGCAACGGGCGGTAGAGAAGATCACCGGGACGGACCTCAACAGCTTCATGCAGGAGGAGGTCTTCGGTCCCCTCGGCATGAGTCACAGCAGCTACGTTTGGCTTGATGAGTACGAGGAGCTCTCAGCGACTGGACACGACGCGTTGGGTAGACCCCAGCAGAAGGGCAGACCACAGCGCGCGAACGCCGCGGCGAGCTTGCACACGACAGCCGGAGACTACGCCAAGTTCCTGGGAGCGTTGATCGAGGAGCGTGGGTTGGCGCACGGAACTTTCGAGATGATCTTCTCACCTCAGGTGAGCGCGCCGGGAGACGACGACGAGTTCGAAGGGACCGTGTTCTGGGGACTCGGCTGGGGCCTGCAGGTCGGCAACGCCGAGACTTCTTTCTGGCACTGGGGGGACAATGGTCCCTTCAAGGCCTACGTAGTGGGATATCGGGAGGCTGGGGTGGGCCTCGTCTACTTCGCCAACAGCGATGCGGGCCTGACCATCGGAGAGGCAGTTTTATCGATGGTCCTCGAGGATACGCACCCAAGCTTCGACTGGCTCGACTACGGGCGCTTCGATTCACCTGAAAGGGTGGCCCAAATGGCATTGCACCGGGCGTTCATGCAGGACGGCCCGGAGGCTGGACAACGGGCGCTCGAGGAGCTGAAAAGAGAGTCTCCCGAGACTGCAACCGAAGATTTCGTCAACAGCCTCGGGTACTTCCTGATGGGTGAGCGAGATTTCGACGCGGCGATTCTCACATTTGAATCGAATCGCGATGAATTCACCGACTCCGCGAATGCTCACGATAGCCTCGGCGAGGCCTACCTGCAGGCCGATCGAATGGAGCAGGCCGTCGAGAGCTATCTGCTCGCGCAGGAGCTCGATCCGGAAAACGAGACGGCAGAGATCAGTATTGCCTGGGCCCGCCAATCGATCGAGGCGAGGCAGAATCCACCCTCGATTCCTGAAGAGACGCTCGCATCCTTCTCTGGGCAGTACGGTCCTCGCCAGGTCAGCTATGAGCAGGGCACGCTCTACTACGAGCGAGAGGGAAATCCTCGATATCGGCTTTACGCGATTTCCCCGGACACCTTCGGCCTCGACGGACTCGGCTATTTCCGCGTGCGCTTTGACGCGGACGAAGGCGGTCGAATCAGCAGGCTGGTGGGCATTTACGTGACGGGACGGGAAGACGCATCCGAGCGTAGCCGGTAGCAGCGACGGGTTGAGGGGCCTGCTCGAGATCGCTGGCTCAAGTGGCTCGCCAGGAGGAACGCGTAGCCGCTGTCCTCTCTCTTCCGTCCGATGCCCATTGGAGCCCGTTGTCCATCTGCGGTTTCTGCGGTAGCGTTTGGCGGGACGAGTCAAGCAGAACCAAAGCACCAAGCCGCGCGAATCGAGATACTGGGTCGTCGATGAGATTCCGCCGGATGGGGAAAGGCTCACTTTGTCTCAGAGGAAGCGAGATATGCGTCCAGCGCACCGTCGGCTGAGACTCGCGCGCCTGAGATCAGCCGGCTGCTGGCTCGACGTGGCTCTGTTGTTGACGGTGTTCCTCGTGACAGTCGGCTCCGCGAGCGTCTCGGCACAGGGTGTTGCGAGTCAGTCGATGAAGCGGGTCTGGCCGGGCCCTGACGGCACGCCGCTCCCCTTTCAAGTCGATGACGAAATCCTCGAGTACCTGCGGGCAGCGGAGATCGTGTCGACCGAGAGGCTACCCGAGGGCGTGACTGCCCCGCGGCAGGCTGTTCTCGAGTTGAATGGGCTACAGGTGCACGCGACCCTCAAGGACATCGACGAGACCTACGAGCGACAGCGGATGTCTGATGGGACATTCGCCATGGAGCTACGCGACTACTACGTTTTCGAGCAGGTTGCCTATCAGCTCGCCCTGGTGTTGGGTCTGGACAACGTCCCGCCAACGGTTCTTCGGCGCCACCAGAGGGAAGAGAGATCGTTGCAGCTCTGG
>CALAKE010000626.1 GCA_937922775.1 uncultured bacterium
GGATTCACTCGCTTTGGGCCGCCGCTGGCTTCGTCAGCGGCTTTTCGAATTCGATATTCCCCGGTCGATGTCGATACGTCCTCATCTGCGGTACTTCACCTCTCCACCGATAATCGTGTAAGCAACCTCGGCGGAGGAAAGCTCATCATCTGGAATGGTCAGAATGTCCTTGGTAAGAACGGTGACGTCAGCGTATTTGCCGGGCGTCAGTGTCCCTTTCAAATCTTCCTCGAAAGCTGCGTAGGCGTTGTTGATCGTGTACGACCTGAGTGCCTGCTCACGCGTAAGGCTCTGCTCGGGCATGAAGAAGCTCCCGTCGGGAAGCCGCCGTGTGACGGTGCAATCGTAGCTGGCGATCGGGTCGATGAGCTCTACCGGTGGATCGGTTCCATTGAGCACAACTGCACCCATGTCATAGAGGGTTCTATAGAGATACCCGCGTTCCAGGGTCCGCTCAGGACCTAGCCTCTCCTCGACCCATATGCCGTCGGAGCAGGCGAAGATGCCTTGCACCGAGGGAATGATCTCCGACTCCACGAAGCGCGGCAGGTCGTCGGGATGAATCACTTGGGCATGCTCAATTCGCCAGCGAAAGTCGGTGGAGCGCGGCACATCGACACCTGCATCGGCCCGGCGCGCTGCTTCCTCGTAGGAAGCCTCGAAGATGTCCAGCAGAACCCGCACAGCCCTGTCACCTATGCCCTGGATGGCCATTTGGTAGTCGTGCTCGAGAGCGAGCTCGGCGGATCGCTCGATGTCGGGCACCGGAGTTACGTTGAAGCCCGCACTGCGCGGCAAGTCGGCATACGGCTCCAGCAGCCAGCCGCCGTGAACTCCTAGAGCGCCGTCGAGGACCTTTTCACCGATCGTACGAATCGTCAGATATCCGTTGCCGCGACCGACCATGCGGTATTCGGCCAGCCTGCCTTCGAGGTCCTCGGCGGTCTCCTGGATGGACATGTAGAGGCGCACGGGCAGATTGCCCTCGTCGGCCATTTGGATGAGCAGATCGAGAGTCTCGAAGGTCGAGCCCATGTCCTGGAAGCTGGTGATGCCGTTCTCAATGGCATTCTCGGCCGCGAGTCGGACCCACTCCCTGCGCTCGGTGTCCACCACCTCGGCTGGACGACCCGCGCGTGATCTTCCGTAGGCGGCCTCGACCGGTCCCGAGGCCGTCTCGCGCAACATTCCGATCGGCTCGCCGCGGGGGTCGCGGACAATCTCCCCGCCCTCTGGATCCGGTGTGTCTCGTGAGATCCCGCCCAACTCGAGGGCCATCGCATTGACGAAGACGCCATGGCCGCTCGTGTGCTCGAGAAGAACCGGGTTCTCGGGGCTGATCTCGCTGAGACCATGGTGCAGCGGCAGGCCCTCGATCGCGGGGCTCGGTGGGCGCTCCCACTTGTCCTGGTGCCAGCCGCGACCAACAATCCACACACCCGGCTCGGCATCGGTCACCGCCGCGGCAATCATGTTCACGATCTCGTCCCAATCACGGGCGAACCGCAGGTCGATTTGAGTCAACTCCTGACCGAGGCTCATGTAGTGGCCGTGACCCTCGATCAGGCCCGGGATCGCAAGCATGCCCTCGAGGTCGATAACCTCGGTCTCGGGCCCGATGTAGGGCTCAATCTCGGCGTCGCTACCCACGGCCACGATGCGATCGCCGCGCGCCGCCAACGCCTGCGCCTCCGGCAAGTCCACATCCACGGTGATGACCTTACCGTTCATCACCACGAGATCGGCCGGTTCTTCGCCGGCGGTTCCCGCACATCCCCATGCCGCTGCAACCACCACCAGCATCGCCCCGGTAATCGAGGCAACCGCTCCGCTCCTGAGACCCCCGCCCATGCCCGCCACGATTCTCATGAACATGTCCTCCAACGATGCGCTGGCTCGTCCTTCGACCACTATCCGGCTCGTCCTCCAGGGGCGCTGTGTGCACCACCTCAGCATCGGGCCGAAACCCTGCCTATGCTACCTTGGATCGAGAGTCGGCATCTCGCCCATGCGACAACCTGGGCGGCCTTGTCCTGAAGGCGGCGCGTCTGGCCATCAGGGCTCACGATCGACGGCAGGAAGGAATTTGGAGAGATGGGAAGGAAGATCGCACTGGCCCTGCTGGTGATCGGCGTGTTCGGGGTCCCCGAGGCATGGGCTCAGAAGTTCGAGCTCGCGCCCTTCGCCGGCTACCGCACCGGCGGTAGCTTCACCGCCGAAACCGAGGAGCCGACGAAGATCACGATCGATGGTGATGTGACATATGGCTTTGCTGTCGGCTTTGGCCTCGACGAGAGTTGGCAGATCGAGTTCGTCTGGAGCAGAACCGAAACGGAGATGTCGGAACGCACACCCGACTTCGGCAGCCCAGACATCAAGCTCTTCGATGCCGACGTCGACGTGTACCACGTCAACCTGCTGTGGCAGTACGGCCTGCTTCAGGACCGCTTTCGTCCGTTCGCTTTCGGCGGCCTCGGAGCGACGCACTTCAAACCCGAAGGAGATTTCAGCAGCGAGACGCGCTTTTCGTTAGGTCTTGGCGGCGGCATCAAGGTCTTCTTCACCGACAACGTCGGATTTCGGCTACAGGGTCGCTTGATTCCCACGCTCATGCAGGCCGACTCCGAGATCTACTGTCGCCCGCATCGCCCCTGCTACCGGATCTACGACGACACCTACCTATTCCAGGGCGAGTTCACCTTCGCGCTAGTGCTCAGAATCCTCTAGCCCGTACAACACTGCCTCGATCTCGCGGGCGATCTCGTAGGCGATGGCGGGAAGATTGGAGAGCACGATGATGACCGTATCGTCATCGATGAAGTGGCGCAGAACTGTGCTCCGATCCATTAACCCTCCGGTATGCCCGATGGATGTGCGCGCGCTGGCGTGCTCGTCCGGGGGCTTGATCGACAGCCCATAGCCGTACCCGTTCAGATTGGGTGTGAACATCATGTCGCGAGAGGGCTCGCTCAACAGGGTCGCCTCATGGAGGGCCCTGTCGAAGGCGAACAAGTCACCGACAGTACTGTGCACACCCCCGTCCGAGGCCGGGTTGGGTGCTCGGTGCTCCTCCCTCTGGAGCTGCCCTCCGCCCTCCCGGGTATAGCCTAACGCCACCTCCTCGGGACGGTCGTCGGGAAGATAGAACTCGGTCTCTTGCATTCCGAGCAGCTGGAAGATCCGAACCCTCACGAAGTCGAAATAGCTCTGCCCCGAGACATTCTCGATGATCTTCCCCAGCACGACATAGCCGGAGTTGGCGTAGGAGAACCGAGTGCCGGGCGGAAACTCCAGCTCCTCTTGCTTGACGAGCTCATACAATTGCTCGATTGTCGTCAAGCGGGCCATGTTCCGATCGAAATCTCTGTGGGCCATGTAGTTGCCGAGGCCTGAGGTATGCGTCAGCAGGTGGTGAGCAGTGACCTGATCGGCCATCTCTTCAGGGAAGTCCGGCAGGTAAGTGCTGATGGGCGCACCGAGGTCGACATGCCCCTCCTCGACCAGCAGCATGACCGCGGCTGCAGTGAAGGTCTTCCCCATCGAGCAGATGTTGAACGCGGTGTTTTCACTGTTGAGGAGCCGGGCCTCGCGATCAGCGAACCCGAAGCCCTTGCTATAGAGGACCTCGCCACTTCGTGCGATCAAGACCGTCCCCGAAAATCTCTCCGCCTCGGTGTGCTGCCGCAGCCGTGCGTCGATTTCCGCTACAGGGTCGCCTTGTATCGAGGGCTCTGCCCAGCAGGCAACTGCCAGGACAGTCGCGACGGTAGCACCGAGCGCCAAGGCCAGAGAACCTAGCCTGAGTCTCTCAACCGTTCGTGCATGCGGTCGCATGGCTTTCGCTCCTGCCGGGACTCCCCCTCGGGGTCAGTCTACTGACACCGCGTCGGGTCCTGGCATCGCTCTGGGGGAGCACTACCAGTCTAAGTCTCGTGCGAAATCGGCGACAAGCTGTGAGAAGAGCTCCGGCTGGTCGAGGCTGACCATGTGGCCCGCGTCCTCGACCGTCTCCCGGCGCCCCTCTTGCGTATGAGACAGGAAATCGATTGCGGGACGCCTGAGAAACCGATCTCTGGAGCCATTCAAGGCGAGAACCGGGCAGTCAACGGCTTCGAACTGGGCGAGAAAATCGATGTGGCTGAGCTCCGAGAGCGAATCGGCGATAGCGCGAGGACGCAGGCCACCAGCTCGCACCCAGTGTGCGATGTGTTCATCGTACTGCCTGCGAGCTCTCCTCATGATCTTGCGCGCCAAGTACGCCTCGCCCCCAAGAGTCAGGAAAGCGCGTCGCAGAGGTCGCACCATCAAACGGGCACGCATC
>CALAKE010000627.1 GCA_937922775.1 uncultured bacterium
TTCCATCGCGTCGGTAACCACCAATCCGGCGAAATCGAGCTGGTTGCGCAACAAGTCAGTGAGGACGGCCGAAGACAACGTCGCGGGCAGCTCTTCCTCGGCGGTGAGGGCCGGCACGGCCAGGTGCGCGGTCATGATCGATGCAACCCCCGCCTCGATGGCGGCGCGGAAAGGGGTTAGCTCCACCGCCTGCAGCCGCTGGCTGTCAACGCGCAGAATCGGCACATCGACATGCGAGTCGACCGATGTATCACCATGCCCTGGAAAATGCTTGGCCGTTGCCAACGCTCCGGCACCCTGCGCCCCGCGCACGAACGCTGCCACCATCTCACTGACATGCTGCGGATTCTCCCCGAACGAGCGAACGTTGATGACCGGGTTGCGCGGGTTGACGTTGACGTCGGCCACGGGCGCGAAGATCCAATGAACACCCAGTGCACGCGCATCACGAGCGCTGGCACGCCCCATCCACTCCGCAGCGGCGGGGTCTCCCGCGGCGCCGATCGCCATCGCCGTCGGATATGGCACAGCCCCGCCGATACGGAAGTCCGCACCCCACTCGAAATCAGCAGCGACCAGAAGAGGCGCATGGCCAGCCTCGGCGGCGGCGGCCTGCAGGTCGTCCATGAAGGCCGCGGCCTCGTAAGCCTCAGAGCGGAACAAGATGATGCCGCCGAGAGCGAGGTCTTTCACTTGCTTCGTCAACTCGAGGCGCTGCTCTGCGTCGGCGGCGTAGTACTCGCCGAAAGCGCGCACCATGATCACCTGGCCAGCACGTTGCTCCAGGGTCATCTGTCGCAGGGTTTCGTCGACCCACTGACGAGCCTCGGCTGGCAAGGGAGCGCGCGGATCTAGCGGAGCAACGAGAAGCGGTGGCTCAGCCTGTGGATCCTGGCTCGCGGGGGGAGCCGCAGTATCGGGCAGGACAAAGGTCTGAAAAACGAACCAGACCGCCAAGACGCCGAGGAGACGGACTCCGGGTGCGCTATGATCAGAGATCGAGCTTCGGGTCATGCTGCGATGTGCCCTGGTGCCTCCCAGTGCAATCGGTAACGCCCCGTGAGGCGAGTCTAGTGCCTGAAACCCTGTCGAACAACTCCCTCGGCGCACGCAAATCATTTCTTCCTGTGCCGCCGATTCTCCTGTTCGTGGTCCTTTTTACGGCTTGCGCCGCCGAGACGGTCGAGCCAAGTGCTGCTGAGCCGGAAGGATCGAGTCAGAGCGAGCAGCTTGCGGGCCATGATGCACCCAGCGTGCTGCCCGGAATCGACGTGTGGAAACAGCGGGGATACGAGCCGCTGGCAGGACAGCGGATCGGCCTGATCACCAATACCACGGGGAGGGATGCCGCGGGACGCCTCACCGCCGAGGTGCTCGATGCCGCCGAGGACATCGATCTGGTAGCGCTGTTTTCGCCTGAGCACGGCTTCCGCGGCGTCGAGGAAGGCGACGTCGTTTCGGGGCATGACGATTCCACCGGGTTGCCGGTGTTCAGCCTTTACGGTGATACCCGCCGCCCCACACCCGAGATGTTGGCGGGCCTCGGCGGCCTGGTGTTCGACATACAGGACGTCGGAACGCGGTTCTACACCTACGCCACTACCATGGCCTTCGCCATGGAGGAAGCGGCGGCGCGCGGCCTACCGTTCGTGGTCCTCGACCGTCCCAACCCGATCACAGGCCTGCATGCCGAGGGTCCAGTGATCGACGCTGAGTTGTTGTCGTTCGTCGGCTACGCGCCCATTCCGCTGCGCCACGGCATGACCATGGGCGAGCTGGCGCTGTATTTCAACGCCGAGCTCGGTATTGGGGCCGACCTGACCGTGGTCCCCGTTCAGGGCTGGCGTCGGGATCAGTGGTACGACGCAACCGGGTTACTCTGGGTGAATCCCTCGCCCAACATGCGCAACCTCGAGGAGGCCGTTCTCTACCCGGCGGTGGGGGCTCTGGAGTACACCAACATTTCCGTCGGGCGTGGCACCGATGAGCCGTTCGAGTGGCTCGGGGCGCCATGGATCGATGGTCGAGCGCTAGCCCGGCAGCTCAACTCGGCTGCGCTCCCCGGTGTCCGTTTCATCCCCAGGAAGCGCACCCCGAGCAGCAGCGTCTTCGCCGGCGAGGTCTGCAACGGCGTCGATCTGGTCGTCATCGACCGTGACGCCTTCTGCGCCGGGCGGACCGCCATCACCCTGGCTACGACCCTCCATGCCCTGCACGGCGACGACTGGGACCCGGAAAGGTTGCCTCCTCTATGGGGCCGACCCGAGGTGCTCGATCAACTTCGGGCAGGCATGACACCCGAGCAAATCGCCGAGACTTGGCAGGGTGACCTAGACGCATTCCTGAGGGTGCGCTCCCGGTACCTCATCTACAACTGACCCCGGGATCGCGGCGATCGGTAGTACCGTAGACAGGCGCCAGCGGGCTTGTTCCGCCACCACTTGTGCACAGCCGCCATTCGCGCTCGGCCACAATTCGTGCACGACTAGGGCTAGTTCGGCAGCACCAAATGATAGCGCTTCACCTGAATCGTGCCCAACTCGTCTTCAACTACCGCGATGACTAGGTCGTCCTTGATGAAAGGAGGGACGAAGAAGTCGTCGAAGATATCGATCTCTTCGGGGGCATTGACCGACCCGAGGAAGCGGCCCTCGAGATCGAAAACATCCAAAAGCGGCTTGTCGGTCCAGCATGGCGGGCCGTCTTCCTCGGGATCCTCGCTGCATTCCGGGTTGTAGATGCCAGAACCGGCTCTGAGCACCCAAAACCGGCCGCTCTCATCGGCCCCGAGCCGCGCGAAGGCAGGCTTGCTGGCCGGCAGATCGGGACCGTTCCAGACCCACTCGGGGCTCATCTCGCGGATCTCGGCCGTCGTGTTCTCCCGGTGCCACGCGGCTTCGTCGGCTTCGAGAGGAATCGGCTGCCAGTCCTTCTCGGCCACCGTGACTCCGCCGTCGGGATGGTGAATCTCGAAACTGTAGTCGTCGGAGACGCCGGCAATCATGGCTCCGGTCGGCGACATGGTCCACTCTTCCTCCGGCCAGTAGGGCACTTTGAACAAGGCGATATTGACCATGCCGCGCATCCTGACGGTGACCTCAAAACCCTCCTCCTCGATGCCGAAATCGGGAGGAGCTACGGGATCACCCGAGCGACCCTCGGGGCCGCGAGGGATCATGCCGATCTGGAAGTTGGAGAAATCCTCGCCCTCATCGACGCGGCCGGGGCTGTAGACCGTGCCGTCGGGGGTGATCACGACGGGAACGCCCAACAAGAAGAGGCCGCCTTCGAACTGCAAGGTGTCGACCAAGGTTCCGTCCGGCTCGAAGATCGTTATGCGCGCCTGGGAATCGTCGCGAACATAAAGCCGACCTTCGGGGCCAATGTTCAGGGAAGCCGGCTGGCGGAACTCCCCGGGGCCATCGCCGGCTCCACCGATATCCTGCAGGTGTTCTCCCGCCATGTCGTAGACGCGCACGGTGGGGATGCTGGCGTCGAGCACATAGATTCGATCGGTGGAGGCGGTGACGCCGACCACGCGCCCCAGCATGTAGGGTTCCTCGCCGACCTCGACGCCGATCACTGCCTCTTCAACCAGTTCGGCCACACCGCCCCAGACCGAGCCGGAGATCGTGCGAACTACGGTCCGGCCACCTTCCTCCGTTGTGGTGGCCTCCCAGCCGGCAGAGCTGTCTTCGGACGCTGGGACCCCACCGCAAGCAATGGCACAGAGGGCGACAAAGGTCACCAGGGAACACATACGCGTCGGCATTTTCGGGTTCTCTCTAGTGGAAGCGCCGTTGATTCGGTCAGTCGGGGAGGTTCTCCCCCGTTGGTGGCTTCATCTTCTTGTCGCGGTCGAAAAGCTCGTAGATGACGGGAATCACCAGCAGCGTGAGCAACGTTCCCGTCGACTCGCCGCCTATGATCGCGATCGCGAGCGGCTGCTGCAACTCCGCTCCGGCTCCGAGGCCGAGGGCCATGGGTATCAGCGCACAAGTGGTTGTCACCGAGGTCATCAGGATGGGTCGCAGGCGCAACTCGGAGCCCACGAGAACCGCCTCGCGTCGCTCATGACCTTGGCGCCGCAGTCGGTTGATCGTATCGATCTTGACGATGGCGTCGTTGACGATGATCCCCGTCAGGACCACGGCACCGATCAACGCGACAATGTTGAGCGACTGCCCCGTAGCCACCAGGGCCAGGATCACCCCTACCCAGCCCAAAGGCAGGCTCAGCATGATGACGAAGGGATGATTGAGCGACTCGAATTGGGATGCCATCACCATGTAGACGAGCAGAGCGGACAGCATGAGGGCCCACATGAGGCTGCTGAACGAAGCCTCTACCTCCTGCTGCTCCCCAGCGACTCGGTAGCGATAGCCTACCGGCCAACTCATCTGCCCAAGCTCTTCCCGTGCAGCGGCAACCGCCTCGGATAGGCGGGTGGACGTCAGCGTCGCGGTAATCGGAATCTCACGGATGCGATCGGAGCGAATGACCTCCGTCGGGCCCGCCGCAAAGGTCTGCTCCACCAGCTCACGGAGAGGCACCGGGCCATTGGGTGTCGGGAAGGACCGGTCTAGAACCGAGGCCAACCCATTCTCATCTCCATGAGCCGTGACACGAATGTCGACGCGACGGTCGAACTCTGCGTACTGGGTGGTGGCAAGCATGCCTTGCAAGGCTCCGATCAGCGCCTCCGTGACCTGACTGACCTGAACCGAATAGCGAGTGGCCACATCGCGTTTCACGCGGATCTGAATCTCCGGGTTGCCACGGGAGGTGTGGCCGGTAACGTCGTCGAGCCCCGGTATCGAGCGCAACCGCCCGACAGCCTCCTGAGCGAGCTGCTCCAGCGTCGCCAGGTCATCGCCCTGAATTGCGACGCGGAAGCCACCGGCGTCCTGCCCGGCAAGGCGCTGCAGGGGCGAGCGTTGCGGATCGATCAGCAAGGTCGCGTTGCGAAAACTCGCGGCTGTCGACCGGACTGCGTCCATTGCCACTTCGATCTCGCCCGTACCCTGGCGCGAACGCTCCCCCTCCATGATGACCGTCAGGAAGGCCCGTGTGGGTGCCAACGCCATCGCCCCCGAGGCGGCACCGGGCGAGGTGGCCGTCTCCAGACCGAGCGTCGCGAAGGTCGACCGCACGCCCGGAGCGCTGCGGGCGGCCTCATCGAGCCGCATGACCATCGCCTCCAGCTCTTCGAAGGGAGTCCCCGGCGGCGCATCGATCTGGGCCTCGAACCGGCCGGTGTTGATGGGGGGCATGAGCTCCCACGGCATCTGCGATGCCAGATAGCCTGAGAACGTGGCAAGGCTGAGAGCCGCGACCACGGTCACCAGACGATGCCGCAGACAGAAGTCGAGGGCCGCGTGGTAGGTGGCCGCCACCGCGTCATAGACCCTGCCGAAAACCGCCACTACGGGCGCCAGAACCAGGCCGATCAACCAGAGCATCCCCCTCAGCCAAAACAGTGGCAGGGCCACTACCCAGGTAAGGAGGCGCCCCGCCACGCGTCTCGAATCCCTCAGAAGGCCCGCCCTGGTGCTCTCCGAGTCGTCCTCAGCGCTCTCCGAGTCGTCCCCAGCGCTCTCCGGGGCGGCCTCAGAACTCTGCCGCCCCGAGCCCGCTCCCTCGAGACGAAGGAATCGGGCAGCCAGCATCGGCAGAACGGTCAGCGACACGACCAACGAGGCGAGCAGCGCGAAGGTTACCGTCCAGGCCTGTGGCGCGAAAAGCTCTCCTGCCACGCCGTGTACGTAGGCGATGGGCAGGAACACGGCGATGGTCGTGAACGTGGCCGCGGTCACCGCCATGGCGACCTCGTCAGTTCCACGCTCAGCGGCCTCGTCAGGTGGCAGCCCCGATTGCCGCAGACGGAATATGTTTTCGAGAACGACAATCGAGTTGTCGACGAGCATGCCTACGCCGAGGGCGAGGCCACCCAGTGTCATGATGTTGAGGGTGATGCCGGTGAAATAGCAAAGAACGAATGTGGCAATCAACGAGACTGGAATCGAGACGCCGAGCAGTATCGGGTTGCGCGGATCCTTCAGGAACAGAAACAAGACACTGAAGGCGATGAGCCCGCCGAGCGCGATGTTCTGAACCACGCTGTCGATCGCCTCGCGAATAAAGGAAGCATTCTCGAAGGCAACCACGACCGTTAGCTCGGGATACTCCGCACGTAGCTCATCAAGGGCCACACCGGCCGCCTCCACCGCCTCCACCGTATTGACGCCGGACTCCTTGTAGAGCAGGACACCGACCGCTGGAGAGCCATTCAAGAGGGCCCCGGCCTGGCGTGGGCGAGTACCCTCAGACACCGCACCCAGGTCTGAGATCCTGAGCATCGAACCCTGCGACCCCTCTCCAACCGGCACGGTGGCGATCTCGTCGATTCCGGTGAACTCTCCCAGCACACGCACCGAGTACCGATAGGCCCCCTGCAGTACGGTACCCGACTGCGCACTCAGGTTGGCCATGACCAGCCGGTCCAGCACCTGAGTCACCGTGATGCCGTAGAGCGCAAGGAGATCAGGATCGAGTTCGACGTGAATCTCGCGCTCGGCGCCGCCCGTCACCTGCGCCCCGGCAATCCCCTGCACCTGTTCCACGCGGGCGACGACGACCTGTTCGACGATCTGTCGCAGCCGACCGAGCGACGCAGAGCCTGCCACGGCCACGCCCATGACCGGCTCGCTCCCCGGATCCCACCGCAACACGGCGGGGCGATCGGCACTCTCGGGGAGAACGTCGGAGGCGAGCTCGACCGCCTGTCGCACGTGCAACGCGGCCAGATCGAGATCTACTCCCCAGGGGAAGACAATCGTCAGGACCGACATTCCCTCGCGCGAGATCGAGGTGACCCGCTGGAACCCGGGGACTCGGCTGACCTGGTTTTCGAGAGGTACCGAAATCAGCCGCTCGACCTCGACTGGCGCCATCCCCGTTGCCCGCGTCATCACAGTGATGCGCGGGGTGCCGATGTCGGGCAGCAGATCGACCGCCAGATCTCCGTACGAGACCAGGCCGAGCAACACGACCGCAACACAGGCCATGGTGGTGGCAACGGGACGACGAATGGCAATGCCGGCAATCATGAGGGCTCGGCAAACCTCACTGGGGTGTCATGAGCCATGGTGAAATGGCCGCTGGTGATCACCACATCGCCGGCCGCAACGCCTGACAGAACCTCGACCCAGTCGGCATTCTCGAGCCCCTTCTCGATATATTCCCACTGCGCCCGACCGTTGCGGACCACGAAGGCCACGGGGCGGTCATCCCGATAGATGACCGCCGTGGACGGCACGAGCAGCCGGTCGGCAAAGATCTCGGTATCGAGAATCACCTGCGCCGACATACCCGGCTTGAGCCGGTGCTCGGGATTGGGCAGGGCCACGGAAACGGCCAACGACTTGCGGTCGGCGTCAACGACAGCGCTGATGGTTTCGATCGTGCCGCTGAACACTTGGTCGGGGAAGGCGGGGAACCTGACCTCGGCGCTGCGCCCTTCGTAGACCTGTCCGATCTCCGACTCGATCACCTCGACCCGGAGGCTGATAGGGTCCGCGTCGACGAGGAGCATCAGGTTGACGCCCGGCCCGATCTGTTGGCCCACTACGGGCCACGACTTGAAATTAGGACCCGCGACGGCGTCGAGACCGGTGACTTGCCCCGCAAAGGGCGCCAGCACTCGAGTCCGCTGCAGATCAAGCTCCGCCATCTCGAGATTCAAGGTTCTCGAGGCCAGCTCCGAGTGGGCCGATGAGATCTCCTCTCGGCTGAGCTCCTCGAGGCGCTCCTCCAGGTTGGGCTGCGCCTGCAAGGCTCGGTATCCCTGAGGAGAAATGAACTGGCGCAGGAACTCGGCCGCACTCATGCCGGATTCTGCATTGAGGTTGGATTCGCTGCCAGTCGGGTCACCCGGGATCGCCATCCAGTTCTGGGCATAGGTCATGACCGACTGCAGCAGAGCCGATTCGGCCTGGTCGCGCGCCATCTTCAACTCGGCGTCATCGATCAGGACCAGGAGCTCATCAGCTTCGACGAACGCGCCCTCGGCAACCGGGATCTCCTTGATCCTGCCATCGACACGCGCCGCTACCTCTAGCAACCGGTCGGCTTCGGCGGTTCCCGTCGCTGTAATTCGCATGACAAGGTCGCCCATCCCGGCAACAGCCACGTCCACGGGGACTTCTCTCGACGGGGGCGGGCTGAATGTGCCGTTGGAGGCACCCTCGGCAGTCGTCGCCGAATCGGGGCCGTCCGATTCGGCCATCTCCTGCGCACCCCACGGCACCAGCCAGTAGATCATCGCTGCGGCGAGAATAATCGCCGTTGCTATGTAAAGCCCTTGCCGGCTCATCGATCCTCCAATGAGTTTCAGTCGTATCTGCATTTCACCACTATTCAGGAAGCAATCGCCAGATCTGCACAATCCGTGATCCCATGCGCCCCCCCGCAGCACGAACCCGCTCCGCGAGCAGGTAGAGAACTGGAATCACCGTCAAGGTCAACACCGTCGCGGCACTCAGGCCACCAATCGTGGCCAAGGCCAGATTCGACCAGATGTCCTGGGTGCCGCTCGTAGAGGCCTCCGCGGACGTAACGAGCACGAGGGGCAGAAGACCGCCGATGGTCGTGATCGAGGTCACCAGAATGGGGCGGACACGCTCAGCGGCTCCACTCAGGATTGCCTCGCTGAGCTCGAGGTAGTCAGCCCGCCGTAGGTTGATGTGGTCCACGAGGATGATGGCATTGTTCACCACGATTCCTCCGAGGAGTACGACACCAATCATAGCTGAGGGATCGAAGGCCTTCCCCGTGAAGTAGAAGATGAGTACTACCCCGACCAGCGCGCATGGAACAGCGAGCAGCACGATGAACGGCTGGATCAGAGACTCGTACAGCGAGGCCAGCACGATAAATACGATGATCAAAGCTGCGATCGCAACGTTGCGTACCTGCAGCTGCTCTTCCTGCGTGAGAAAGAACGACTCGGGAATGCGCGCCGTGTATCCGGGCGGCAGCTCGATCGCCTCGAACACGGCCTGTTCGTAGTTGGCTCTCGCCCGCGACGAGCCCCGATACTCCCACTGCACCCAGCGGTCGTAACGCTGGTCCTCCCGAGTGATCGCGCCGGGAACGGAACGGACCTCGACCTCGAGCACATCAGCGAGCCGCAGACCACGGCCGCTGGTTCCGACCACCGGCGTATCAAGGATCTCCGCCAATGTTCGCTCATCGACGCCCTCTACCTTCACCCGGTAGTCCCACTCTTGTGGCCCCACCACGAGCTTGCTGCCCCAGGTGTCGCCCTGCAGGAGTGATTGAAGCTGCCAGACCACCTGCCGCACGGTCAACCCATGGGCCGCCAGCACAGGGCGACGCACCGCGAGCATCAACTCGGAGCCGATATTGCGGAAGTAGAAGCTCCCTCCCGCGGTCACGGTCGCATCCTCGACGCGGGGATTGCGCCTGGCCATCCTCGCGATCTCCGCGCCGAACTCGCCAAGTTGGTCGTAGTTGTAGCCGAGAAGCTGAATGCGTGAGTTGTAGTTCGGTCCCCAGCCGATCCCGTCGGAGTAGAACGAGTCTTGATCGAAGCCTTGGACAAACAGCCGCACGCCGGCGTAGCGGGTAGCCATTGCCTTGAGCTCGTCCTTGACGATCAGAGGGTACGCAGAGGTCTCGACCTCCGGAGGGAACGTCACGATCAGAATGGCCCGATCGCCACTCACAGAAACTTCGACGCGCTCGATATCGGGCAACCCCAAGACATACTCCTCGAAGGGGCGCAGCTCGAGATCGACAAGCCCGGGTTCCGAGCCGGTCGGCAGCTCCAATGAAACGTACAAACGGTCGCGAGTACCCCAGGAGAACTGGAATCCGCCACGCACCACCTCTTCCTGGAAGAGCCACCAGGCTCCCCCACCCAACGCCACTACGAAGATCATGACGAGCCAGGGGTGTCGGAGGCCGAAGCCGAGAGCCCGGCGGTAGTGCCTTCCGGGCTCGCGTCCCATCCGAGGCGCCCGCACGACCCACCCGCGAGCCGCCGCAGCCGGCATCAAGGTCAGAGCAACGACGAGCGAGGCTGCCAACGCGAATGTCACCGCAAGAGCCAGAGGCATGTAGTAGTCGCGCAGCCGCCCCTGGAAGAAGACGAATGGGAAGAACACCCCGATCGTGGTCAGTGTCGCCGCCAGCACGGGGACGACGACCTCCGCGGTGCCACGCTCGGCAGCATCTTCCCGCGCGAACCCCGCCTCTCGATAGCGAACGATATTCTCCAGAACGACGACAGCGTTGTCGACCAGCATGCCGAAGGCCAGCGCCAGTCCCGTGAGCGTGAGGACGTTGACTGGAACATCGAAGTGGTAGAGCGCCACGACGGTGAGGGAGAGCGCGGCCAGAAGGGAGCCGAAAAGGAATAGGGGCGTGCGAAGATCGCGTAGCATGACCAGGAGGAGCGCGACAACGATGATCAGGATCACGCCGAGTCGACGGGTGAGCAAAGACAGCTCCTCCTCGAGCTCAGCCGGCGTGTCGACGAGGAGCTCCACTGTGATATCGGCCGGCATCTCTTCTTCCAGGCTCGCCATCCTGTCGCGCACGGCATTCGCGACCTGCAGAACGTCACTGCCCGGACGCCGGGAGATCCTCAGCGTGACACGCTGTTCTCCATCGATCCGGTCGTAGTCAGTGGCCTTCTCGAAGGCCGTTTCGATGGCGCCCACGTCCGCCACCCTTACGAGCGAATCTCCGACCTTTCCGATCGGCAATTGCATGAGTGTTTCGACGTCATCGAAATGGGCAGCAACACGCACCGAGTAGGCTGTTCCATCGACCTCGAGGTGACCGACAGGCCAGCTCGTGGCCAGGCTCGCGATCGCCTGGCGGACCTCAGTCGCCGATAGTTTGTAAAGATCGCAGAGCTCGGGGTCGAGGCTTACGAGAAGGTGAGGGTCCGTGCCGCCACGTACATCCACCTCGGCTACACCCTCGATCGCGGCAAAGGGCACCACGAGATTGTCCTTGGCCCACGACCGCAGCTCATTCAGTGGCGCGGGGGAGCTCAGGCCGTATTGGATGAACTGCCCGCTCTGAAAATCGGCGAAGTCCTGAGGCACGAACTGGGTGATGATGGGAACGCCGGTGCCTGGAGGAAAATCCTCCCGGAGGAGCGCTAACCGATCAGTCAGCTCGAAAACGGCGAGATCGACGTTCACGTCCTCGTCGAGCTCGATTCTCACCTCGGAAGATCCGCGCCTCGACGTCGAGTTGACCTTTCGCACGCCGGGGATGGTCACGGCGAGCGATTCGATGGGACTGCTCACGAGGGCCTGCACCGACTCGGGCGCCGCCATGCCCCAGGTCGTGCGGACGAAGACCATCGGGAAGTTGCCTGTCACATCGACGTCGATCGGCAGGTCGAACCATGCTGCGACAGCCAGCAAGCCCACGGCGACAAAGAGCATCGACACCGCGACCGGCCGCTGAACCGACTGGCGGATCAGTGCACGCAAAGAACGCCCTCTTCCTGGTCCCCGCTCTTGTTGGACGGCAACGCTGCTTCAACCGTCCCGTTCGTCTTCCCCGCCTTGGGGACAGCCAAAGCAGATTTCCCGTGTGGCCCCCGAGGGCCCTGGCGATCAACTGACAGCGGCCTATTCTAGTAGAATACCGCGCCGCCCCCTTTGAAAGGCACCCACCGATGAAAACCACGCCCGACAACGACGATGTCGCCGCTGAGCGAACCGCGACGAACGTGATAGGTCCGGGCGCTGGCAACGAGGTGGCTCGACCTGCCAGCGGCGCCCCAAAGCCCGCTCCTCGGGGATGGCCTGCCGCGTGGGTCTGCCGGCGCATCGCCCTCGTGATCTTCGGGCTCGCCCTCGCCATGCACCTCAGCATCAGCGTCCTGGCTCTGCTGCTCGGGTTCAGCCTTCGCTTCACCGTGATCGTTTCGGAGATCATCGCGCTCCTCGGCCTGTCCATCTGGGTCTCCGCTCGCATGGGACTACCCCTGTCGGAGACCCTGGCGTTGCGCCGCGCTTCCCCCGTGCATCTGCTAGTGGCCTTGGTTGCGGCACTGCCCCTGCAGGTCTTCGGGGGTGCCATGCAGTACCTCATTCTGCAATTCTGGCCGAACAGTAGCGCCGTGAGGGAGATGATCGAGCGCAGCCTCCAGGAGCTGATGAGAACCGACACTCCCTTCGATGTGATCCTGCTGTTCTTCACTGGGGTGCTGGTGGCCGCTGTTTGTGAAGAGGTGCTTTTCCGGGGGCTGCTCCTGCAGCTCCTGGCCCGGCGTAGCGGCTGGGGATCGGCAATCCTACTGGGTGCCGTGTTGTTCTCCGCGTTTCACCTCGACCCGATCGGCTTCCTGCCTCGCCTGCCGGTCGGCCTGTTCCTCGGCCTGCTCCTCTGGAGATCTGGATCGCTCTACCCAGCAATGCTGGCGCATGGAACCTTCAACTTCGTGGGCCTCTTTCTCATGCCAAGGGCCGGCGACACGCCGACGTTCGAGAGCGTTGTTATGACGGGACTCTGGGCAGGGCTCGTGTTCACTGCGATTCTGGCGGTGTATCTGCGGGTCACTGAGGCGACTCCCCCTTCGATCGGCGAGTCACCAGGGTAAGGCGTTACTCCCCGCCGCTACCATTTCCCAGGCGGCGGCGCGGGGGCCACGCCTCCTCGAGGTCCTGAGCCGCGACGGCCGGCTCGGCAACCGAAAGCATCCCGAGCATGCCGAGGAGGCCGTGCAGCAACGGCGCGGCCAGAGGAGCCTGCAGCACCATGCGCTGCAACAGGGCATCGGGCGGGCCATCCATGTTAGCTGAAAGGTGCAATGCCAACCCGAGGAAGCCGACCACGACGTTGCCCATCATGGCACCGACGAAGGTGAGCTTCCATACTTCCTTTCCGACTCCCAAGAGGGTTGCCAGAACCGCTCCCGCAGCCCACAAGGAGAGAATCAGTGCGATCGCTTCGGTCCAGTTCATCCCTTCGTGGACATGGTCGAGGCCACCGATGACTGTCAATGCCAAAAAGCCGAGAAGCGTGATCACCAGCAACGCTCTGCGCCCTGGAACGGCAGGCGCTGTCCCGCGCGCCACGACCTGGGGCGACCGCCCCACACCTAGAGCCTCGTCACTCCACGCGGCAATCCAACCGACGGCGGCCACACCGGCAAAAGTCAGCGGTGCCATGGTGGGAGAACCGAAGAGCGCAGCGAGTCCGAGGTCTTGTCGGCCGGCAGCGGCCGCGTGGAGCAGCGCGCCAACCCCTCCGACAACCACGCCTGCGGCCATGGCTATTCCGTGGATGCGATAGGCCCAGCGACCCGGACGGCGGCGCAGGGCGAGCACGAACGCCGTGCATGCGGAGGGAAGCGCGTATGCAACAGGAGTCCATGCCAGGGTGCGCAGCGCCGGAGGCCCCACAGGGCGCGCGACGGCATGAGCAAGCGTAGCCGCCAGAGCCAGGAAGATCAGGGTAGAGCCTACTCCGAGGTGCAGAAGCCGGTCCCGCGGAATCGGCAATTCGACATGGGCGAATGCCTCGGTGGCACGCTGTAGACTATGCTGAAGGCGTGCGTCGGGACCGCCTGGGTCTCGGGATCTCTTGCGCTCCTGTTGGTCGACGGGCATGGCGAAGTCATTATAGCCGCGTTGTCGTGTGGTCTATTCACAGGGGATGTATCGATGCGTCGAACCTCGGTCGCGGCCCCCATCCTGATCAGCTGCCTCGTGTCGCTCGTCGCTGCACAAGCGGCTCTTGCACAGCAGGCCGGCGGCGATCCCCCGGTGGAGTCTCCATCCGGATCGCAAGATGATGACGGCCAGCGGTTCGAGATGACATTCCTCGCGGGAGGCGGCCTCGGCACGGTCAAGGATCCTGACCGGACCCCGACCAGCCTCACTCAGGCGATCGTGCGTTTCGCGATCAACTTGCCCAAGGTGGGTGGTGGTCGCAAGGGCGGCACATTCGGCATCATGATCGAGCTGGTGCCCTACTTCAACGTTGACCAGGAACCGCGGGCAACCGGCGCCGGGGCGAACCTGATGTTTCGATACATGTACGCGGGTGAGCACTGGCGTCCGATGATCACCTTTGGTGCCGGAATCGTGAAGACGGACGAGATGGTTCCTCCCGGTGAGACGACGAGGAACTATACGCCGCAGGGTGGCGTTGGCCTGCAGTACATGTTCAAACCATCGCTGGGGATCGATGTCGAGTACCGTTTCCACCACCTGTCGAACAACAGCCAGACAAACAACAACCCGGGTATCGACACCCAGATGGTGCTCTTCGGGCTCGTCTGGTCCT
>CALAKE010000628.1 GCA_937922775.1 uncultured bacterium
CATCTCCTCGGGCACCATGATGTACACGAGCGCGCACCCGAGCGCCCGGAGCGTCCACCTCGACGCGCACGCGGTAGAACCTCTCGTTCTCGATGTCCTTCTCGTCGTGCTCGGGAGGAACATAGCCGAGCACATAGCGATAGGCAGTGTCGGCGTGGATCGACTCGAGGGCTCCGAGGAAATTGCTCGTGCCGGTGAACGACAGCCCGCCCGTGCCCCGGGAAATGTTCGCCATTCCCTCCTGCGCCGCTTCGAAGATCTGCTGGCGCAGAGTGGGATCGAGACCGGTACGAACCTGGTACTCGGGGCTATCGCTGAAGAAATCTCCGGCGCCGCGCGCGTCGATCGCGTACACCGAATAGTTGAGCCGGTTGAGCTTGCCGATCGCCTTCTCGAGATAGTCGTCCACGGTCTCGCCGCCGGCCCGGTGCGAGAACGGGTCGTGGCCACCGATGCCGCCCTGCGAGCGCATCTCGAGGCTGGCCTGCTGCTCGTAGGCGTCGAGGATGTAGAAGTAGCGAGCCCCCGGTTGCGCCGATATGCCACCCGACACCATCAACATCGTCTTCGGGCCCGGAACGGCAAAACTGCGGTCGAGATGCTCCGCCAATCCCGTCAGGGTGTCGAGTGTAAACAACACTTGCTCGCGGCGCTCCTGCGCGTAGAAGCCGGCAAGCGACGCGCCCATCCGCAAGGCCGTTGCTTCAACCTCGGCGGCGCCGGCGTCGGTACCGCCACCCGGCTCATCCTCGGCCTGCAGAGAAGTGATCAGGCGGGTCTCGTTACGGATCTGATTCTGGCGAATGTCCGGATTCGTCTGCACCGCGGAGAGCACCGACTCCAGCAGACCGGGTTCCGAGGTGAACTCGGGAGCCACTCGCAGCTGGCGGGCTGGTGTCAGGTTCGCCACCAAAATGCGATCACCCGGCTGCAGAATCTGGCGCACGTACTGAACGACGGCGCCTTGGACTTCTCCCCATTCGGCGGGGGAAGTATTGAAACCATCGATGAAGAGCACCACGTAGCGGGGCAGCGTGGTGACCGGCGAGATATCTGGCTCACGGGTGCCGGCCAGGGGCTCAGCAGACGCGACCGCCGGCGCGGGGCCCGGCTCAATCGCGGTCCCGAATCTCTGAACTGAAAAGAATGAGACATCGACGGGCTGGCCTTCCTCGTAGAGACGGAAGTCGTCCTGGGTCAGCCCCTGCATGAAGTTGCCGTCGTCGTCGAGAACGATGCAATCGACCAAGACCATGTCGACCGCCGCTTCGAACTGTGGTCGATCCTGGCTATCGGCCTGCTTGCCGTCGTGATTCACCTCCAGGCTGAGGGAGGCAGGTGCCGCTACGGCTGTAGGGACAGGCGATTGCGCGGTGGAGCCAGACCCCACGCCGAGGACAAGAAGACCAACACATGCGACGAGTGTGAGCGAAAGATGGAAATGGGTTGGACTCGAATTGCGAGATTTCATGGGGACCCTCCTATGATTCCATCATAGAAAGGTCACTTGACCCGCCACAAGAGAAGGAGATCGCTCTCCGGCCGAGTCTGGACATCTGAGTGGGCTGCTCCTACGCCCTTCTACTGGACCTGAATGCCGTAGCGATCCGGGAGCACTCCGATGGCGCGTGCCAGCCGGGCCAGCACCACACGATAGTCGATCATGGACCGCACTTCTGACATCGCGGCACGAACGAGCTGATCCTGGAACTGCAGCACCTCGAAGTTCGTCGACATGCCCACCTCGAAGCGGTCCTGCTCGATCTGAAGCTGCTCCTGAGCCAATTCCCTGGCGAGCTGTGTCGCCTCGATGAGCTCGACGGCTGCCTCCACGTTGCGCGCTTCAGTACGTACCTCGAGGATGGCTTGCTGCCTGATGCGCTCCAAGTCCTGGCTGGCTTGGTCTTCAGCCAACGTGGCGCGGGCGTAATTGGCCTTGGCCGTACGGTTCTTGACCGGCATGGCGAAATTGAAGCCGACGCGCCAGGTGGGATAGTCGAAGGTGAAGAGCTGGGCGATTGCATCACCGTAGCCACCGGGGATGACATCGATCGGCGGACCGAGGAAGCCGTCGCGAACAATGAGATCGCCCCCGATCCCGTTGAAGGTAAGCGACGCAACCAGGTCGAGACGCGGCAGCATGTCGTTACGGGTGGCTTCGGTTTCCACCTCGCGGGCTGCAATCGTTGCGCGGGCCTGCGCCATCTCGGGTCTGCGGTCCATCGCCACGCGCAGGGCCTCGTTCAGGTCGACCTCCTCGAGAACTACTTCGGGCTCGTCAGTCGTCTCGATCCTCGTATCCCATCCATCGGGCAGCGACTCGGCGCGAAGCAATGACTTGAGCTGATCGGCGGCCGTCTCCACACTGTTGCGAGCGACGATCAGATCGCTCTGGCGCTGTGCAACGGCGGCGCGGGCCTGCGTCTCCTGCACCGGCGCCACCATGCCGACTTCGACCTGCGCCTGCGTACGTTCGAGTTGCTCCTCGGCAAGTTGTAGCGACTGTTCCTGCACCGAA
>CALAKE010000629.1 GCA_937922775.1 uncultured bacterium
ACGGCCCACACGGAGAGCTCGGGCGGGTTCGACGCGGCGATGCTGAAGATCGTCGACATCGACAGCGGTGACCAGACTGTCGTCTACCGAGGTGGTTATTACGGTCGCTACGCGGAGTCGGGACACTTGCTCTTCGTCAACGCCGGAACGCTCTTCGCGGCTCCTTTCGATCTCGACACCCTCGAGATCGTAGGCAGCACCGTACCGGTGGCCGAGGATGTCGCCGACGATCCCGGCAGCGGCGGTGCGCAATATGACGTGTCGTCGAACGGCATCCTCGTGCATCGGCGCGGAACCTCGGGGCCCGGGGAGTACCCGGCTGTCTGGCTGAGTCGAGACAACGAGACCTCAACGCTGCTTCCTGAGCCGCGGACGTATGTCGAGACGCGGATTTCACCTGACGGCCAGCGATTGGCGATGACCGAGTTGAGCTCGGACAACTGGGACGTCTGGGTATACGACCTGGCGCGTGGCACACGCACCCGCCTGACCTTCGGCGACGGAATCGAGGGTCCAGCGGTGTGGTCTCCGGACGGCTCTGAGCTCATCTACTCGTCAGACGAGGACGGCTCCGATGACTTGTACCGAAAGCCGGCGGACGGTTCCGGTGACGCCGTTCAATTGACCCATGAGGACTTGCAGATCTTCGTCAGCGATTGGTCGTCGGACGGTCGTTACGTGTTGGCTCTGAGAATCGGCCAGGCCGACGAGGAGAAGGGCTGGCAGAGTGGCTCCGACCTCGGCTACATCGACCTCGAGGGAGACGGTGAGTTCCAACCGTTTCTCGCTACCCCGTTCCAGGAGTCCGAGGCGTCATTCTCTCCCGACGGCCGCTTGGTCGCCTATCAGTCGAACGAGAGCGGTCGCAGCGAAGTGTACGTGCGGCCCTTCCCGCCGAGTGGTGGCCGGTGGCAGGTCTCGGACGAGGGTGGCTCCTATGCGCGGTGGGCACGCGACGGCCGCGAGCTCTTCTATCGTACGGACGAGGGGATCATGGCCGTAAACGTGCAGACGAGCGGCGACGGCTTCAGCGCTTCACGGCCGCGGTTGATCGCCTCGGGCAACTTCGTCGGCGGCCTCGGCGGTGTATCGGTCGGAGGATCGACGTTTGCCGACTACGACGTGGGTCCGGACGGCCGCTTTGTCATGTTTCCGAGCGCCGGCGAGGAGGCCCCCAACGTACAGCTCGCCCGCGTTGTGGTGAACTGGTTCGAGGAGCTGCGCCGGATTGTTCCGCGCCGCTGACCTGCGATGAACTGATGGGAGCACAGAAAAATGGCTCCTGAGGTAGGACTCGAACCTACAACCCTCCGGTTAACAGCCGGATGCTCTGCCAATTGAGCTACTCAGGAGCCTAGAAGGTGCTAACGCGGCCCTTGGCTCGGCCGCGCAACTTTCAAGGTAGCATCGCCCGTCGCCGCGGACAAGCGGTGTGCAGCCTCCACTCGCCGAGGGGCGGGTGCGCTCTACAGCTCCGATCGACCCTCCAGCGCGCGCGCCATCGTCACTTCGTCGGCATATTCGAGGTCTCCGCCCACAGGAATGCCGGAGGCGATGCGGCTGACCTTGACTCCGAGAGGCCTCAGCAAGCGGGCCACATAGGCCGCCGTTGCCTCGCCCTCGACGGTAGGATTCGTCGCGACGATCACCTCGCGTGCGTTTGCCTGCTGAGCTCGCTGCACGAGCGCGTCGAGATTCAGCTCGTCGGGGCCAATTCCATCGAGGGGCGAGAGGACGCCACCGAGCACGTGATAGCGACCGTGAAACCTCCCCGTGCGTTCGATTGCCTCGAGATCGAGTGATTCCTCGACGACACAGAGCATGTCATCCTGGCGCCGGGGGTCGTCGCAGATGGTGCAGGGATCCCGGTGGCTGAGGGTGTTGCAGACGCTACAGGGTCGCACGGACGTGCGCATCTCGCTGATGGCGGAGGCGAGGCGCTCGGATTGCTCGGCCGGCGCTTTCAGCAGATAGAAGGCCACGCGCTGTGCGGTCTTACGTCCGATACTGGGCAGCCTGCTGAGCTCGGCAATGAGCTCGCTGACGGGGTCCGAGCTCCCGGTCGACACGTCGACTAGCCCATCCCCGGCAGACCCATGCCGCCCATGCCCGCGATTCCGCCAAGCCGTTCCTGCAGGTCCGCGTCCACACGTCGAGACGCTTCATTGACCGCGGCCACGACGAGATCCTGCAACATCTCGACATCCTCGGGATCGACGGCGGCGGGATCAATCTTGAGCTCGAGCAGCTCCTTGTGGCCGCTCACCGTGGCGGTAACTACCCCACCCCCGGCCGTGGCCGTAACACGCAACTCTCCGAGGTCGCGCTGCAACTGGTCCTGCATACGCTGCGCTTCCTCGAGCATCTTCTTCATCTTCTTGTTGATCATTGCAGTCTCGACTGTCTGTTTCGGAGGGAGTCTTCCCTCAGATTTCTTCGACCTCGGTCAGTTGTCCTCCGAGCTCTTCCAGAAAGCCCTTCACCAGAGGCTCTTCCTCGGCCCGCTGCCAAAGCTTCTTTCTGGCGGCCTCCTGTGCGCCGCTGGGCACGGAAGCCGCGATGGGTTGAGTCGGCTCAGGACGGCGTGCCGGCTCACGAGGCGGTGCTTGCTCACTCGGAGCCGCCGGCTCGCCGCCAGGTGCAGGATCACCGGTCGCTATCGCGGTCGATACACGGAGAGACTGGCCGACTGCTGCTTTCGCCGCCGCCTCGATCGCCTCCAGGGAGCCTTCGTCTTTGAGCCGGTCCCTGAACAGCGAACGGTTCGAGGGAAAGGAGACTAGCAGCCGTTCATCCTTCATCTCGATGCTCTCCGCACGAGCCAGGACTTGAGCGATCATCGGCTTGGTATCGCGCAGCCGCTGCAGAATGAGCTCGACCTTCGAATCGACACCGGGCGCGCTGGTGGTCGGCTCCGACGAGGGCGCAGCCCCAGGGGCGAAGGCGGCTCCGGAAGCCGGCTCGTTGGGCGATGGTCCGAAGGAAGAGTCTAAAGCGGGCGGCGGCGACTCGGGAGCGGACGTGGGCTCGGGAACCGGCAGAGGCTCGGGAGCGGGCGTGGGCTCGGGAACTGGCAGGGGCTCGGGAGCGGGCACAGGTGCAGGCGTTGGAAGGGGCTCGGGAGCAGGTGCGGGGTCAGGTTCC
>CALAKE010000630.1 GCA_937922775.1 uncultured bacterium
TTGCAGAAGTACCAGTCGACACACTCGTAGCCGGCGTTCATCCGCTCCTCCGCCTCGCGTGCGTCGACGGGCGGGGGCACGATGACCTTGTCGCCCGGCTGCCAAGCCTCGGGGGTGGCGACGCCGTGCTCGATCGTTGTCTGCAGGGCCTTCACCAGGCGCAAGACCTCATCGATCGAGCGGCCGTTGGTGAGCGGGTAGTAGATCATGGCGCGCAGGATACCCTCGGGATCGATGACGAAGACGGCACGCACCGTGGCGGTGCTGCTGGCGCCTGGCATGACCATGCCGTAGGCGTTGGCGACGGTCATCGACAGATCGGCGATGATCGGGAATGGCACTTCGACGCCGAACTTCTCTTTGATATTGCGCGTCCATGCAATGTGGCTGAACGTGCTGTCGATCGACAGGCCCAGCAGGTCGCAGTTGAGCTCCTGGAACTTGTCATAGTTCTTGGTGAAGCCGAGAAATTCGGTGGTGCAGACCGGCGTAAAGTCAGCGGGATGCGAGAAGAGGACCAGCCAGCGGCCCATGTAGTCGGAGAGCGACTTGTCGCCGTGGGTGGTCGGGGCCGTGAAGTCCGGAGCGGGCTCGTTCAGGCGGGGCAGGCTGGGAGTGGCGTCCATGCTCAAATGCTCCTCGGGTGAGATTCTCGAAAAGGGTGTTCAGCGGTCCTGCTTGGAATGGCCGAGCTTGCGTTGCTCAGGTGTCGGCAGCGGTACATTCCTGCCAAATGCTCTATTCTTAGGGATGTGACCTCGCAGGTTTTGGTCACACGAGGCGACCACATTTCTTCGGAGGGGCCCCAATGGCCGAGATGACTGACGAGGAGTTGCTCGAGGCCGTCAAGCGCGATGACCCGGGGGCCTTCGATGCCTTCGTGGATCGCTACGGTCGTCGCCTCATGGCGTTTGGCGTGCGCATGTGCGGGCATCATGAGGACGCCGAAGACGTCTTCCAAGAGACGCTGCTGAAGGCATACCAGGGTTTGAAGGACCTGCGTGAGCCGAAGGCTCTTCGCACATGGCTCTACAGGGTGGCAGCCAACGCCTGTCGTATGAAGCGGCGCAAGGAGAAGCCCTCGCGCGAGATTTCACTTGATGACTTCAAGCCGGCCGGCTGGGACGACACGATGACGGCCGAGATCCCCGACTGGTCGGCGCTACCCGACGACGCCACTGAGCGTGCCGAGCTGCGCACGGCTCTCGAGGAGGAGATATCCCAGCTTCCGCCCGACTACAGGCTGGTTCTGCTTCTGCGTGATGTCGAGGGCCTGAGCACGCAGGAAACCGCCGACGCTTTGCAGGTTCGTGTGCCTGCAGTGAAGATGAGACTGCATCGGGCTCGAATGGCGCTGCGCAGCCAACTCGAGGCCTTCCATGCCGCCAATGCCGGTGCCAAGCCGGTGATGGGAGGTGCGGCATGAGCGAAAACGAAGGTCTCAAGAAGCTCAACCGGGAGGAGCGCGTCGCTTTTTGCCGCGAGGTCATGGAGAACCTCTCCGACCTGGTGGAAGGAGAAGCACCGGCCGACTTCTGTGAGCGAGTCGACGAGATTCTTGGCGATTGTCAGCCTTTCAATGCCTACCGGAACACCCTCGAGGCGACCATAGATCTTGCCGGCGAGTGCGGCGACACCGAGGCCGAGTTCGCGCAGGTCGACGAGGACGCCTTTCTCCGCTGTGTCGAGAAGGTGCGCGGCAAGCTCTCTTCATGATCGAGAGCTTCTCTTTCTACGATCCCAACTCTCTGGTAGGCACACCGACGCCAACGACGAGGGATGCCCTGGACGCCGCGATCGCGCGGCTGCAAGACTCGGCGGCGAGATTCGCTACCCTGAACATCACCGATCGCCTGGCCCTTGCCCGCTCGATGCATCAAGGCTACTTGAGGGTCGCCGAGCGTACCGTCGAAGCCGGCTGCGCGGCCAAGGGAGTTGCCTTCGACTCGGTTCTTTCCGGCGAAGAGTGGTTGTCGGGTCCGTGGCCAGTTGTTCGCCACCTGCGACTGATCCAGCAGTCGCTGGCACAGATCGAGGCAGCGGGCACCACACGTGTCGAACGACCTCGACCTCTAGCCGAGGACCGCCTTGCCGTTCGCGTGTACCCCGAGAGCTCCCTCGACCGCGTGCTCTTCGCCGGCGTGACCGCTGACGTGCACTTGCAGGAGGGGCTCTCCGAAGGTGATCTGGAAAGGAGCCGCGCCGCTTTCTATCGGGAGCCAAGACATCGGGGGCGTGTGGTGTTGGTGCTGGGGGCGGGAAACGTATCTTCGATTCCGCCGACGGACGTTGTCACGAAGATGTTCAACGAGGGCAAAGTCTGCCTGCTCAAGATGAACCCGGTGAACGCCTACATTGGGCCATTCATCGAACAGGCCTTTGCCGCCGCCATCGACGGTGGCTTCCTTGCCGTGGTTTATGGTGGCGCCGAAGAGGGCGCATATCTCACCCAGCACGAAGGCATCGATGAGATCCATGTGACCGGCTCCGACAGAACCCATGACGCAATCGTTTGGGGACCGCCGGGACCTGGCCGCGATGAGCGCATCGCGGACAACAGGCCGCTCCTCGACAAAGAGATCACCTCCGAGCTGGGCAATATTTCGCCGGTCATCGTCGTCCCCGGTTCGATCAGCAACCGGGAGCTTCGCTATCAGGCCGAGGATGTTGCCGCTGCCATCACTACGAACGCCTCCTTCCTCTGCATTGCCGCAAAGATGCTGGTGATGCCGAAAGGCTGGGAGGGGCGCACGCCGTTCCTACGGGAGCTCGAGAGGGTCCTCTCCGATGTGCCCCCGCGCCGCGCCTATTATCCGGGTGCGCCGGAGCGCTGGAGCGCCCTCACAGCCGGCCGGGGCTCACTGCGGTGTGTGGGCGAAGCAACTGAGTTCGAGTTGCCCTGGGCCATGATTACAGATCTCGATCCCGACGATGCTGCCGACCCGCTGTTTCACACCGAGCCGTTCTGCTCGGTCGTTTCAGAGGTGGCCGTCGGAACCGAGGAGCCGGCCTCCTTCCTCGCTGCGGCCGTCGATTTTGTCAACAACAAACTCTGGGGCACGCTGGCCGCTACGTTGATCGTTCCGCGCAACGTGGCGCGGGATCCGGCCGGTTCCCGGGCCATTGAGCAGGCTGTTTCCGACCTGCGCTACGGTACCGTAGGGGTGAACGTTCCACCCGTCGCATCCTTCGCCCTGGGAACGACCCCCTGGGGCGGCTATCCGGGTTCGACGCCCGCCGACATACAGAGCGGTCGCGGTTGGGTACACAACTCGCTGATGCTCGAAGGGATCGAGAAGGTTGTCATTAGGTCACCTCTGACGCGTAGCCCGAAGCCGGTCTACTTCAACAGCAACAGGCGGACCCACGATGTGGCCCGTCGCCTCACCTTTCTCGAGGCGCGCTACAGCTGGACCCAGGTGCCAGGCCTCGTCCTGGCCAGCCTGAGGGGATGACCTGACATGCTCGCTGATCAACCTGATGTGCCCGTTGATCATCCCGGCATGTCGATGGGGCCGATGCTGCCCGAGGACCTCGATCAGATTGTTGTCCTCGAGAAGCTGTGCTTCTCGAATCCGTGGTCGAGGTCTGTCTTCGAAGCAACCTTGATCAGCCCGCTGGTCTACACCTTGGTTCAGCGACATGGCGATAAAGTCCTCGGATACCTGATGGCATTCAGGCAAGGATCCGGGATCGAAATCGGCAACATCGCCGTTGCCCCTGCCCACCGGCGACGAGGGATCGGCCACCAGCTCATGTCTGAAGCGCTACGCGTTGCCACCGAAGAGGGGCGTCGATCCGCGAGACTCAGCGTGCGCGAGTCGAGCACTGGCGCGATACATCTGTACGAGTCGTTCGGGTTCGAGCAAGTTGGCGTCAGCCTGGGCTACTATCGCTCTCCCCCGGAGGACGCACTGCTCATGCGCAAGAATCTGGGCTAGGTCGGGCGTGCCTGACTCAAAGCCGGCCAGGTGCCGCCAGCTTTGCTCCTCGACCGCCGGACTATCAATCTCCGTCGTCTTGCCCCTGGTGCCGCTGGAACTCGATGACCTTCATCATGTAGTCGTGCGTGATGGGAGGGAACCGCGAGTCGTAGTCGGGAATGATGGATCTGGTATTCGTCAGATCGAACGTGGCCGCCCCATTCAAATACGGCAGGTACGGTCTCAGTGATCGGAGCAACATCCTCTCGGTCCAAGTTGGCTCTTCCGGGAGTGCAGCCACGAAGCTCAACGCGATCTTGTCTTTGACACCGAAGGCCTCAGCCGCAAGGAACACCACCTCGGAGTTGGGTTGAGGATCAGGATGCGACAGATGAAACGTCCTACCCGCTCCCTGCGGGCTGACGCCGACGTCGAGCAGTGCATCGACAATTGGATCGATAGGTGCCAGGTTGGGTCGGGAATTGGGATCAGCGGGTATTCTGATCTCCTCGCTGACCACTTCTCCATCGCTGATTCCATAGTGCTTCTGAATGCGGCTGATCACTTCGACGATGGCGTTGAGATGCGTAAACGTGGACGACCGACCGGTCCTCGTGTCATTCGTGATGATTGATGGGCGCGTTATGGTCAGAGGGAGACCAGATTCGGCGCACAAGTTTGTGATCTCAATCTCCGCGTCTAATTTGCTCTTCTCGTAGCAGTTGCAGAAGCCTTGGCCCTCATCGAGATCGCCCTCCAACACCAGGCCCTGCCTGTCCCCGGCAACATAAGCCGTGCTCACGTGAACGACAGAGGCAACAGAGTCCTGAAGAGCCCGCATCACGTTGAGTGATCCGCCGATATTGACGCGACGCTGGGCCTCCGGGTCTGGCGGGTTGAATCGTGTGTCGCCGGCCACGTGGAAAAGAACAGCGTCGGTTCCGGGCAGCACCTCTGAGAGTGGCCGCGACAGACCCAAATTTGAATCACAAATATCCACCTCATGACAGCGCAACTCGGGAAGGATGCCGCGCTCGATCGGCAGACCGTCAATGTCCTCAATTGCGGCCTCCACCCTGTCCTCATAGGATTTGCCGCTCTTCGGGCGTCCGAGCGCATGCACACTCCACCCACGCATCAGAAGCTGATGGACAAGTCTGGATCCAATGAACCCGCTCGCGCCCGTCACGATCGCTGTTCTCATTCGATACCTCCAGGCTCTTCGAACATAGATGCAGGTAGTCGGGGCTATTCTCGCACTTTGTGCTTTTTGACAGCATGATTGAAAAACGAGATCCACACAACGGCGCGACTCTCTATGCCGCCGAGCTCGAATCTGTGCGTGCCTCTACGCGTCCTCGCGACGAAGGGTGATGAGAAATGCCGCTAGCGTCGTCCGGGCTGCCCTGAGAGGATGATCGACGATTTCATGGAACAAGGTGCCGCGAGATGGGAATGTGGGACAATTGAGGGCTCGTGCGGCTGGATGATCCACCCGCACGGACAAACAAATGAACTTGGGAGCATCAATAGACATCTTGCTCATGTCCTCATCAGCTCCTTGAGGAAGCGACATGCGTCGCGAGGACACGACTGGAGCAGAGCTCGATGAAGAACCCCGACGAACCGCTGTTCGACAGCGAGGACAGCACGGATTCTGTGAGCGTGCCGTCCAAGCCGGCCGCAGAGGACCTCATCCGGCGGCTGGTGGAGAAGCAGCCCTATGCGGTTCTGTGTGTGCAAGGGGAGGGCCAGCCGTATGGGGCACTCGTCGCCTTCGCGTTTTCAGAAGACCTCCGTCATGTGGTATTCGCTACGCCGGTCGCGACGCGAAAATATCGGCTGCTGAGCGAGTGCAGCCATGTCGCTTTGCTGGTCGACAATCGGCCGGACAAGGCGGGCGAGCTGATGGAGATCGAGGCGGTGACCGCCACCGGACGCGCAACCCAGATCGAGGGCGGTAGCGAGTTCGACCAGTGGGCTGGCTTGCTGCTCGATCGTCACCCTTACCTGAAGTCGTTTGTGCAGGCCGACAGCAGCGCCCTATTCCGGATTGACGTCGTCCGATTTCTCCACGTGATGAGATTCCAGGAGGTTCGCCAGTGGGTTCCGACCCCGTCCTCCTGATTCCACTCGACGCACCCGACAGGTGCGACGAGGACCTTGTCGGCGGCAAGGCCGCGAAGCTGGCACAGCTCGCGCGTGCTGGCTTTCGAGTGCCCAAGGGGTTCTGCCTGACGACCCGGGCATACGAGGCGTTCCTCGAGAATGCCGAGATCTCTGCCGCGATCCGAATGGAGCTCGGCCGCAAGTCGATGGACGACATGCGGTGGGAAGAAATCTGGGACGCGGCTCTGCGGATTAGGGCAAAGTTTCTCGCGCAGCCGCTCTCCGCCCTGTTGCGTGAGACGATCGCCGCGGGCCTCAGCAGCTTGGATTCCTCCGTGACGCTGGCCGTGCGCTCCTCCGCGATCGGTGAGGACTCGGCTGGCCGTAGCTTCGCTGGGCTGCACGAGTCGATCATCGGAGTCCGCGACCAGGGCGCCGTTGAGGATGCAGTTCGACTCGTTTGGGCTTCCCTCTGGTCTGACGCAGCGCTGCTCTACCGCAAGGAGCTAGGCCTGGATCCCGCGCACAGCCGCATGGCCGTGCTGGTGCAAGAAATGATCGATGATGATCCGTCGGGCGTTGCCTTCGCGCGTGACCCGCGCGACATGCGCAGGGAGCATGCGATCATCGAGGCGGTTCCAGGGCCGTGCAGCCTGCTCGTCGACGGCGTGCTCGATCCTGATCGCTGGGAGGTGAATCGACAGACCGGGACCGTCATTACCTGGCTACCAGGTCAGCGTGGGGACTCGACGGAAGAGTCGCCGCTCCTGGAGCCTCGTGATCTCGACGAGATTCTGCAGATCCTGTTTGCGGTCGAGCAGTTGTTTCGCTGGCCTCCCGACATGGAGTGGACGGGGCGGTCCGAAACGCTGACGGTCTTGCAGGCACGGCCGATCACCGCCGCCGTGCCTGACGAGAATGACAAGCGCAATTGGTATATGACTCTTCGGCCCGGTGATGCTCGCCTGAAGGAACTGCGGGAC